>NZ_JBHERJ010000008.1:0-1552 GCF_043359455.1 Lysinibacillus sp. PWR01
AACATCAGACATCCTACGCCAGATTTTCGTGTGTTTATCTTCTGTTTAAAATGGGTATTACACAAGGAGTGGGGGAAAAATGGCCTCACTAAATAAACTATACAAATTATCCATCCAAATATTGGGTTTACATCGACTTTTAAGAAGTTTTGCGTTTTTTACACTTTAGGCAAAATGACGAAACGTTTCGGGTGAGCGTATCGAAATAGACATATAGCTGTTTTTTCGAATGCCACATACTTTTTAAAAGTCGATTTATTTGTTTCGCAATCAACCGGACCGTCTTTCTTTCACTAATCCTCCGTTTTCTCGTCGCCCATAGATCATTTCTCATCATTCCCATGATCATTTCAGTCAATAAAAGCACAATACTTTGAAGATAGAAATGACATAACCATCGTTCAATCTTCACCTTCTTCATCTTATCGACTTCTAAATCTGATTTCCATGTTTTAAATAAGAGCTCGATTTGCCAGCGTAATCGGTAAAGTTCATGAATTTCACTTGCTGGCATATCCTCTGGTACATTTGTTAAATAGATGACCACTCCAGGTATTTGTTCTACTTCATTTTTATGGACTTGCCCTTGTTTCTTTTGACGTCTTCTTTTTTCCCGCTTGTGTAGCTCTTTTTCCTGTTCCTCTGAGAGGCGATAGAGAATACAACGTGCAGGCATTTTTTCGTGTCGTCCTACAAATAATTGGGACCACTCTTTGTATTCGCCACGTACCATTTCTAATGCGATTTCTTCTAAATGAATTTGTTTGTAACGGCGACTTTCAATCAATTTCCCATTTGGATGACGAGGTGGATGACTTACTTCGACAAACAATTGCGTATCTTTTTTCGTTTTTGTGATATAGAAAGCACCTTTTGCGTGCACCTTTTTAAAAAAATCGAATTGAAAATAGCCTAAATCCTGTAGAACCAGTTCTCTCTCCTGAATCAAAGGTAATCGCGTCATTCCTGCTGGATTATCGGCATCACGTCCGTTCATTAAATCAAAATAAAGTAGCTGTTGGGTTAAATAATCAAACTCCACTTGCACTTTAACAGACGAACAATGGACACCCTGAAAATTTCCCTGATAGGCATCTGGTAATTTGATCGTTGTGCTATCTAAAATACGTATTCGAGTAAATGTGTATCCCGTTAGCTTGGGGAAGGCGAGTTGAAGCTGTGTTTTGAATAATCGTCCAAAAATGGTTTCCAAAAAAGTAACAGCCCGTTCATCAAAGCGTTTATTAAGAGCCGATTTCGTCATAAATATATCCTGCTCCGCCAAGTCCGTACAAAGCGTTTCAAGCGAATCACTGATAATCTCACTCTTTTTCAAAAACAGAAAGTGTAAAAATTGTGCCGCACTAAACGAACGCTCGCGTTGAATAAAACCCGATAATCTACCCACCTCTTTTACTTCATTTTTCCCAAGTATCTGAAAAAGTGGCGCAAGTAATTGAATATTTTCTGGTTTCATTTTGCTGGACCTCCTTTATCAAGTGTACTTATCTATACCTTGATAAGAGAAATATGAACCAACGAATAAAGGAAA
>NZ_JBHERJ010000090.1:0-46305 GCF_043359455.1 Lysinibacillus sp. PWR01
TGGCGGAACGGAAATCAACCCCTCACCTTGCAAAGTTGCTTTTTCTGCCGTTGACATCATCTTTTTTCAACAACATGAATAGTACATATTGTACTATTTTTTTAACTATTTCGACAATCAATCTATGATATGAAGCAAATCCACATAATTAACGCAAGTAAAGTGGCGAACAGTGTCGGAATGGTAAGAATAACACCGATTTTAAAATACTGTCCCCAGCTAATTTTAATGCCTTTCTGGGCTAATATATGCAGCCATAGCAATGTTGCCAGTGAGCCAATCGGTGTCATTTTTGGACCTAAATTCGTACCGATTACATTGGCATAAATCAGTCCCTCTTTCATCATGCCTGTTGCACTTGTTTCGGAAATTGCTAATGCATCAATCATAACAGTAGGTAAATTGTTCATGACAGCAGACAAAATGGCAGCAACAAAACCCATCGTCATCGTTGCTACTACGAACCCCTGCTGTATAGCTTGCTCTAATAAATTTGCTAGCAATCCTGTCATCCCTACATTTTTCAAGCCATAGACAACCACATACATGCCAATTGAGAAGAACACAATACTCCATGGCGCTCCTTTTACAACCCTCTTTGTATCTACAACAGAACTACGCTGTGCAAGCCCTAAGAAAATAGCAGCGACCCCACATAAAATAAAGGATACAGGGATATGTAAAATCTCACCAGCTACGAATCCCACTAACAGAATCGCAATGACAAACCAAGCGATCGAAAATAATTTGGGATCTCGGATTGCCAGCTTTGGTTGCTCAACTGCCTCAAGAGAATAGTGTCGTGGAATGGAACGACGAAAAACAATGGAAAGGACTACTATACTTGCCACTAACGAAAAGAAATTCGGTACGACCATATGAACTGCATAATCTATAAAGCCGATGTCAAAAAAATCAGCTGATACGATATTCGTTAAATTGCTAATAACAAAAGGTAAGGAGGTTGTGTCTGCTATAAAACCACTTGCAATAATAAATGGAAAGATCATTTTTTCAGTCAAGTTCAGTTTCCTCACCATCGCTAAAACGATCGGCGTTAGTATTAAAGCACCCCCATCATTAGCAAACAAAGCCGATACAACAGCTCCAAGGCAACTAATATAAACAAATAAGCGAATTCCGCTTCCCTTTGCAAGTCGTGCCATATGTAGAGCCGCCCATTCAAAAAAGCCAATTTCATCTAAGATAAGTGAAATTAAAATAATGCCAATAAATGATAGCGTTGCATTCCAAACGATTCCAGTTACCTCTAACACATCATGCCAGGTTACTACTCCTATTAATAGTGCTATAGCTGCTCCTATACAGGCCGACCAGCCAATTGATAGTTTTCGTGGTTGCACTATGACAAAAAATAACGTAACTAAAAATAAAATAATAGCTAAAGCAGTCTGCATCGTTTCCTTTCCTCCCCTAATTAAAAACCAGTAGCTTAAATGCTACTGGTTTACTCAAGTTATTGATCTGTTTATTCGCCTAAATCTGCATTGTGGAAGACGTTTTGTACATCTTCTAAATCTTCTAATGCATCGATTAGTTTTTCAAACTTCGCTACATCGTCGCCAGTTAAAGTCACTTCTGTTTGAGGAAGCATAGAAAGCTCTGCTACTGTAAATTCTTCTACGCCCGCAGCCTTCAATGCTTCTTGTGTCGCAAAGAATTGATCTGGTTCTGCATAAATAATAACCGCTTCTTCTTCTTCTAGAATATCGCGAGCATCAATATCCGCTTCCATTAAAATCTCTAGTACTTCATCAGCCGTTTTACCTTCTAAGCCGATAACTGCTGTTGAATCGAACATATAAGCTACAGATCCACTAACACCCATATTCCCGTTATTTTTACCAAATGCTGCACGTACATCAGAGGCTGTACGATTTACATTGTTTGTTAAAGCATCCACGATAATCATTGTGCCAGCTGGTCCAAAGCCTTCATAACGTAATTCATCAAAGTTTTCATCACCGCCACCTTTTGCTTTATCGATGGCTTTTTCTATAATATGTTTTGGAACACTGTATGTTTTTGCGCGTTCAAGCACTACTTTAAGGGCACGGTTTGACTCTGGATCTGGTTCGCCTGATTTAGCTGCCACATAAATTTCTCGCCCAAATTTTGCATTAATACGGCTTGTGCTTTGATCTTTAGACGCTTTCTTTTCTTTAATATTGTTCCACTTACGACCCATTGTTTCCACTCTCTTTCAAAAGATAATTTATAAAAATAATAGATACACAGTTGCATATCTGTAAATGGTAATTAAATACTTATCGTATCTTTACTCTGCAAATAATAACACAATGATGCTTACAAAGCTAGATATACCAATGTTTAAGGTAGCATTTTTCTGAAGAAATCGCTGTTAAAATTTACGTTTTTAGCGCCATCTTACAACAGCTCTTGTTTAATTTTTGCTAGTAATGCCTGACAACCTTCTTGTACTAAATCATAGGTTTCCTGAAAATCACCTGTATAGTAAGGGTCAGGGACATCTTTGCCATGCGCTGTTAAATCTAAAAAACGAAAAACCTTTGGTGAGTGAGGATTACCTAGCATCGTTCGGATATTGCGAATATTGCTTTCATCCATACCAATAATATAAGCGAACTTTTCAAAATCAGCCTTTAGTAATTGTCGACCTTGCATGCCTATTGTGGAAATACCATATTCCTTAAGCTTATCCTGTGTACCCCGATGAGGAGGTTCACCGATATGCCATGAGCTAGTGGCAGCAGAATCCACTTCAATTTTTTCTTCTAAATGCTCTTTCTTCACCAAGTCACGCATGACCGCCTCTGCCATGGGAGAGCGACAAATATTACCTAAACATACGAAAAGTACTCGAATCATTTTATTTTCCTCCTACAACAAAGCACTCAAAATCAATTTGATTCTGAGTGCCATTTGCTTTTATTTTACGGGAATACGTTTTTGTAATTCTTCTGTTAGAGCAACAAGCTCATGCTCAAGGTGTTGAGTAAACTGCTCACGACCTTCTTTGCCCTTACCTGTTACATAAAATGGCTCACCATAAATTAAATAGCCTTTGCCACGCTTCATCACATCACCAGCATTACGCGCACCAACGTAAGCAGCTGGAACGATTTGCGCCTTTGCCAATTGTGCAATGGTAATGGCTCCTTGCTTTAAATCCGTTCCTTCTGTGCTGCGTGTACCAGAGGGGAAAATCCCTACAATTTTACCTTCCTTCAATAACTGTGAAGGAATTTTAATCACGCTCGGCCCAGGATTATCACGGTCTACTGGAAAAGCATTTAAATGCTTAACAAGCCAGCCAAGCCCTTTCATTTCAAATAATTGCTTCTTTGCCATAAAGTGAATTTCACGAGGGTACATGGCTACACCAAGGTTTAAAATATCAACATAGCCTGTATGTGTACAAGCGATAATAAACCCGCCCTCTTTCGGCAAGTTTTCTTCTCCATATACACGAGCCTTTGAACCCATTAATTTTAATATTACTTTGACAACATTTGCTGCTAGTTTATACACTGTTACATTCCTACCTTATTCAATGTTTATTCCCATTGTAATCGAAAAGACCAGTATACTGCAATTGCAGGTGACCAACTTAACGCTTCCCTACTAATAGATCCACATCAATCGTAATTTCTTTTAAGACAATGGCTGTTTCCTCTTTTTTATGCCAGCCCATTGGTGTCATCTCTAATAACGCAGGTACTAGTTCTTTTGCAAGCGGTAAAGTATAAGTTACACGTTCTACATTTACCTCCCGAAAGCTAGCCTGAAAACGAGCCACAATTTGTTCATTGGAGTAAGTTTCCTTGTTTGAATCTGCATATAATTGAGCACGCAGCTCCTGCAAATAGCCACTTTGCGGTACAACCTTTACAAGACAGCCATTCGGTGTAAGAAGTCGTTTAAACTCCTCATAATTTGCAGGCGATAAAATATTTAAAATCGCATCAAAGCTTGCTTTAGCAAATGGACTTTTGGCTAAATCACCTACACACCAAATTTGTTGTGGATAATGACGTGCGGCAGCCAAAATACCCTCCTTTGCTATGTCGATACCAATGCCAACACCATGATCTGTATCTTTCATAATGCGAGCTAAATGTGATCCCTCTCCACAACCAGTATCTAGCACCGTTTTTGCAGAGGTTATAAGCTCACCGATTCGCGCTTCTACAGCATCATAAATTCCACTATCAATAACAGCCTTGCGGGATTCAAAGAGACTCTTACTATATTTAGAAGCAGCGTTATGTGTCAGCATGTTGACATAGCCCTGCTTCGCAATATCAAAAGAATGATTAGAAGAACAAACCAATCTCCCCTGCTCATAGACATGCATTGATTGCTGACATATAGGACAAGCAAAAAGTGTGATATGTTGATCCATTAATGCTGCTCCTATAGCACGTTTAGATAATGCGCCCATTTCTATGCCTCCTTCTCGTCGTTCGGTGAAACGAGAGCATAACGCTCCCATTTACGGCTTTTCCATCTAAAGTATACGATAATTGCACGTACCCATTCATCTGCTGAAATCGCTAGCCAAATTCCGACCAAGCCCCAATCCAACACAAATACAAATAAATAGCCAAGCGGAAGACTCATGCAAACCATCGATAGAAAACCAATTTTCACAGGGAATCTGGCATCTCCAGAAGCACGTAAAGAGTTAATAACAACGATATTCATCGTGCGGCCAGTCTCTAGTAAAATACTTAGAGCTAACACGGACGCTCCAATCTTAATGACCTCTGGATTATCAGTAAAAACTTGCATGAGGGGCTTACGGAAAATCGTAACGACCGCGACCATAATAATCGTAAAAACAAATGCTGCACGAACACTTTTCCATAGCTGATGATACGCCTCATCTTTCTCTCCTGCACCTACATGACGACCAATAATAATGGCGGTTCCTGTACCAATGGCAATTGCAAATAAATACGTAAACATCGAAATATTCATAGCATACTGTCGTGCTGCTAGTGTTTCTGCGCCTAAGTAAGTCGCATAATATAAAAAGATGATCTGACAAAACTGATAAAGTACCTGCTCAAATGCAGATGGTAAACCAATGTTTAGTATTTTCCTTACATATTCCTTTGAATACTCAAAATAATATTGTAACTTCACGCGCACTTCCATTACCTGATATAGCAACCAGAAAAATACTAGTACAGCTAAAGCGCGGCTAATGACAGAGGAAATAGCCGCTCCTTTCACACCAAGCTCTGGTAAACCTAAATTCCCAAATATAAGACCGTAGTTTAGCACAACATGTAAGACGTTCATGCCAAATGATACGTACATAGTTTGTTTTGTCCAACCATGAACACGAATAATTGCAGCAAGTGCATTAATAATTGCCTGTAGGAAAATAAAACTCCCAATGATGACTAAGTAACTTTGTGCATAGTGGAGTACTTCTCCCTGCAAGTTCATCATCGTCATCAAATGTCTCGCAAAGAAGAAAAATAAAATACTCATTAAAAGTCCAACGACCAAATTCATTGTGACCGCTAACGCCGATATCTTCGCTGCTTCAAAAAAGCGTCTTGAACCTAAATACTGTGAAACAACAATAGATGCACCATTGCCCACTACTTCCAGTATCAAGATGGCTATATGGATATATTGATTGGCTGCACCTACTCCTGATACAGCATTATCTGATAAGGCACTGAGCATAAAAGTATCGGCTAGTCCCATCAACATAAATAGAAATACTTCTAAGAAGATAGGCCATGTTAAATGGAATAAACTTAACTTATTTGTCTCTTTAATTGTGTCTGCCAATACTTTCACTTCTCCTATATTTTCTTAAAAATCTATTGTATCTTATCACAAATTTTCAGACTGTAAAGAGGTTTATAGGAAGACAGCGCTTCCACGTAAAAAATCCCTTTCACTTAAGTGTGAAAGGGGCCATTTTAAATTAAGCAATAGGATTGCAATTGCTCTCGTTTTTCAATTGTTAGGCCAAACTCCTGCTCTAAAAACCCAATCTTTGAACCGTAACGGCGATCCATAGCTTCTAATGCTGCTTGTAAATAGTCCTCGCGAGCGGACATTAATGCATAAAATTGCTGTAGCTCTTGGTCATTATACTGATGCTGAATAGCCTGAGCCATTCTTTCTACCATTGGACGTAAATGTATATTCGTATCTAAATAGTCTTCCATAATCGTCTCCTCAGGGACATCTAAAGCTAGCAATATAAGGGCCCCTCCTATCCCTGTTCGGTCTTTTCCGACTGCACAATGATGAACAAGTCCTAAATTATCAGGGTTTTGAATAGTTAGCATTAACTCTTTAAATGAAGGATTATTAAACGGCATTTGTGCATAAAAATCCCGGAACATTTCAGGGCTCACTACTTTATAGAAATCTCTCCCCCCAGCATTTGTAGGCATTTCAAAAGAATGATTGCCCTTCGCTGGAATTTGAATATATTGAGCGTGTGAGAACACAGGGTTAGGATTATGATACGCCTCACTGTTATCACGATAATCAAAAATGGTTTTAATCCCTAACGTTTCAAATAGCTCTTTATCCGCCAGTGTCATTTTCCCAAGAGCGGCTGAGCGGTAAAATAAACCGTTCTTTACCCTACGTCCATCACTTGTCTTATATCCACCCATGTCTCGGAAATTATAGACTGCCTCAAATGGAATCGCCTTTGTCTCTAATTGTTCCAATCACTACACCTCCTAAAATGATCGAGCATACTTACTTTTATTTTAAAGAACAAACTAAATTAATTCCAATTTTCACGCTAGGTAATAATTAAAACCACATCAAAAATGCTAGCTGAAAGGCTTACAGCTAGCATGGAAACATTTCTTATTTAAATAACTCTGGATATACAGCCTTCGCTACTAATTCTACAGCTTCACCAATACGTGGACCAGGTCGATTCGAGATATCTGTATCAAGAGATAATACCGCTTTGTTTTGAATAGCTGTCACAGTATTCCAACCATCACGCGCAAGAATTTCTCCTATTGGATCTTCTGTATAGTTTACTGTCGTTAAAATAACGTCTGGGTTTTTCGCAATCACATCTTCCTCAGAAACTTGCGCCCAACTATTCAATTCAGAAAAAACATTATTAACATTAGCTGCATCTAGTATTTCTTGTTGGAAAGTGCTAGAGCCCGCTGTATAAATGTCTGGCTTAGGGCTAACCTCTAAATAAACATTTTTCGGCGTCTTTACGTCTTTCACCTTCGTTTGTACTTCAGCAATTTTCGCTTTAATCTCTTCGTTTAATTTATTTCCTTGATCAGCAACATCCATCACAGCAGCAATTTGTTCGATATCTCCATAAACATCATCGAAAGTAGTCGCAGATTGAATAACAAACACTTTAATTCCTGCATCTTCAAGCGGCTTTAGTGCATCCTTATCACCGATTGTATAAGCAATGACAACATCTGGCTTTAACGCTAAAATCCGTTCACTGTTAAAATTCATAGTATCAGAGACACGTTCAATTTTTTGTGCTTCCTCTGGGTAAGTATCGTACTCAGTTGCCCCTACAATTTTATCGCCAACACCTAGAGCAAACAAGATTTCAGTATTACTTGGTTGTAATGATACAACTGTTTTTGGAACTTCATTAAACTCTATTTCAACACCACGGTCATCTGTCACTTTATAGCTTGTTTTCTCTGTGTGTTGTGTATCCTGTGAAGCATCTTTGTTTTTTGTATCTTCAGCAGTGCCACAGCCTGCTAATATCAGTGCAAGCAAGAGCACTGATAGCCATTGGAATTTAAATACTTTCTTCATTATTATTCTCCTTTTTCTTTTTCATTGGGTATGATTTACTAATAAACGGTATTTCAGCTATTCCTGCTTGCTGATTCATAAAAACAGCCATGACAAAACATACATTAGCTAATAAGCCAAGGTAATCGAAAAGAATAGCAGGAACCTCTCGTTCTTCTGATACTTTGTGTAAGGTACGATATGATTTTTTTGCTTCACTGCGGCAAAGATGTAAAGCAGCAGCGGCCTCAGTTCCTTGAGGTAAAACAAAACTTTGAATCTCTTCCTTCACATGACCAACGTAAAAGTCATAACGCTCACTTAACCAAGATAAATCCTCTTCAGTTACTGCTAGTTTTCCACGAACTGAGCCATTGACATGATAAGCCATAGGTAAAATAAGCATTAAATCCTCTGCAACAACTTGAATATCCTCTTTTTTTACTGCAGCTAATGCAACTCCTAGATGTGTTGTGAGGCTATCCGTTCGAATTTCAAAATCGACCGTTGAAGCTTTCTCACGCATAAATGGATAACAAGAATAACGTGCATCTTTTTTCACTTGCTGTCCCCCCTACTTTCTATAATGAAAAATTCTTACATGAAAGGCATAAAAAAAGCCGCTCCTTTTGCAAAGGAACGACAAAAATAACATAATGATCGCCATCAAACTCGACTTAGCCTATGTTTTTGCCGTATATCCTCCTAGCTTCCGAGAAGTTTTTATACGTTCAAATAAAGGTCGGTCTCCTGGCTTGTACAGTTCATTACATGAAACGAATGAGTTATAAAGAACCTTCCCATCTTCTTTGAGACAGTGGTAAATCTTTATAATGGCTGTACTTACAGTTGCGGAAACAGCTCCGGTTTTTCACCGGATTCCCGATTATGCTAACTAGCACCTTTATTCTGCAAGAATAATTCATTTGTAAAGCAGTTTATCATATATGTTTCAGAAAAAATAGTTGTGCTGCGCATGGATAACTTTATACATACAGCAATATTTCTACTATAAGAGAAAATTTAAAACCATTTTATAAGTTTTTACATTATTAAAAAAATTTATAGACTATAATAGTGTTTCAATTGCCTGTTCGATATCGAGCTGAGAATCCGTTGGCTCAAAGCGCGCGACAGTCTTACCACCAGCATCTACTAGAAACTTTGTAAAGTTCCAGCGAATATTACGACCATCTAAAAAGCTTGGGGCAAGTTGAACAATTGCTTCAGCAAGCATTTTCTCCTGCATACTTGCCTTACCAAATTCGCGAAAATCCGCTTCATACTTTAAATAATTAAAGAGTGGATGTGTAGCCTCACCATTTACCTGTACAAGCTCAAAAATCGGGAATGTGACTCCATAGTTCACCTTGCAAAGATGCTTAGTTTCCTCCCCATCTTCAGGATTTTGATGACCAAATTGATCACAGGGGAAGCCAAGGACTACAAAATTTTCTTTCCCATATTTATCATACATTTTTTGTAAATCTTCAAATTGATATGTAAATCGGCATTGATTTGCCGTGTTAACAATTAACATTGTTTTTCCACGATATGTTTCCATCGATAAAATTTCACCATTAGGCTTCCGTACTAGATAATTATAAATGCTCATGCCATAACCCCTTATAGTTTTTCGTTTATTATAGTTGACTAGTCAACAGATCATCAAAGAATTTGCCCAAAAAAACACCATCTCGCTACTTTGAACGGATGGCTGACTTATACTTCTTTTTATATTTAGCATCTTGCTCTTCATTAATTAAACGATGGGCAATGTCTAATAATTTCGAGTCATTTGTTTGATCATATAGCTTTTTAAATGACATAATAATATCCTGTCGAATGAGAGATGGCTGCTTTTCATCTATACATGTTTGAAATCTTTTAGCTAGATATGACACAACCAGATCTCTTTGTACCTGTCCTGCTTGCCCAATTTTCCAAATTGCTTGTAATGCATGCCTTGCTGTGACGGATTGTTCGTCATAAGTCACAGCCCAAATCTTTAAGAAATCCTCCAATACCCTTTCTTCTGGATCACTTTTTGCAGCTAAAGCGCATAAAATTTGTGCAGCACGTGCACGAGAATATCCATTTTTGTATGTAAGTGCTTTTATTAGCTGTTCCCAAACTGCATATGTCCAATCTACGGGTTCCTGCATAATCTTCAATAATTCCTCGTAAGATTCATATTGAATATCGCGATCATGCTCTGTTAGATTATTAAAAAGTTGCAGAATCTCTTTTTCCATAATTTATCCCTACCTTTATTGTTTCAGAACGTAATAAAATTTGATTTATGGTACACTTAACTTAATTTTTTTCGCAAAGAAGGTGAGTTTATGAATAAATTTAATGCTAGGAAATTGATTTTTCGGTTGATTGTGATTTTATCCCTACTTATAGCTGCCTATTTTGTTATCCCTGTGTCCATGCCTTTAATATTCGCTGGGATTAGTGCATTTTTCTTAGAACCAATTGTCATGTTCTTTAAGCGGAAATGGAAAATGTCACGGAAAATAGCAGTTGCTTTTATTTACATAGTGAGTGTTATTGTTATATCTATTATTTGCTATCTTTCCATTACACAAATCATGACGCAAATAATTTTACTGTCTAAGCAAGCTCCCTATTATATTTCCAAGCTATCAGATATGTGGCTTCATATGCAAGAAAATATTTCTAAATACACAGAAGACTTTCCACCTGAAGTAAGTGCTTCGCTTCAAAAAACCACAATGGATTTCATTAAGAAAGTTGAAGAATTCTTTTTAAGCTTCTTTAATTATAGCAAAGTTTCAGCATTCTTTTCAGAGATTCCCAGCCTATTTATCAGTCTTCTCGTTTATATGATTGCTCTATTCCTATTTATGCTTGATTTGCCTAAGTTAAAGCAAATCACTTATAAATATTTAAAGCCAAATACGGCAAAAAAGATAAAAATTATTTTAAATCGCTTAAAAGATGCAACATTTGGCTATATGAAGGCGCACTTATTTGTAAGCTTTATCATTGGAGGCGTCACACTCATTGGACTGCTATTAATCCAACCGAAATATGCGGTAACGATGACGATTATTATCTGGTTAATAGATATTGTACCATTCCTAGGCTCCATCATTATTTTAGCGCCATGGGGGCTCTATCACCTTTTGATGGGAAACACATCTATAGCTGTAAAATTATTCATCTTAGCTGCTATTTTACTGATTATTCGTCGAGTAGTCGAGCCTAAATTAATGGGAGACCATATCGGGTTATCTACTTTGCCGACATTAATTGCCATGTTCATAGGTCTACAGTTATTTGGTATTATCGGTTTACTCGTTGGCCCATTTGTTATTATATTCTTTATTGCTTTAAAAGAGACAGGTGTCATCAAAGTAAATTTTAAAATTTGATAGCAATCTATATGTTCGAAAGTCTCTCTTCAAAATCAACATAAAAAGGTCATCTTTGTATTTTTTTCTCTACAAAGATGACCTTTTCCGTATGTCAATCGTCTATATGATAGTGAGGCTTATTGAATACGACCAAAGCCTACTAAGTATTGATTCCACCAATCAAGTGATTCAATTACAACACCATTGTTTTGAGCATCGATCATCGTGTTGTTACCTAAATAAATACCTACGTGTGCTACACCTGAACCATAGCTGAAGAATACTAAATCTCCAACACGTGCTTCACTTGCTGAAACGCGTTGTGTTGCTAAATATTGTTGTGATGCTGTACGTGGTAAAGAAACACCTGCTTGTTTATAAGACCACTGTACAAGACCTGAACAGTCAAAACCTGTTGATGGGTTGCTACCACCCCAAACATATGGACGTCCTAAAAATTGTTTAGCTGTAGAAATGGCATCTCCTGAAGAGACAGTACCAGCTCCCGACCCAACAATAATTTTTTGTGGTTCGCCACCACCATTATTTTGAGTTGCTTGTACTACTGGTGTAGCTGCTTGAAGAGCACGTAAACGAGCTGCTTCTTCTTCAGCTGCTTTACGCTCTGCTTCTAAACGTTCTTCTTCTTGTTTCGTTGCAATTTCAGCTTTTAATGCAAGTGATTTCGCTTCGTTTTCAGCTTTCTTCACTTCCATTTCGCTTTCCTTTTGTTGAAGCTCTTGGAATTGTTTTTGAAGTTCTTTTTGTTTTTCATCTAATGTAGCTTTTTGTTGCTCTAAGCTTGCTTTATCCGCTTCCTGTTGATCCACTAATTCTTGGTCAGCATCCATTAATGTTTTTACCGCTACGACACGGTCCATTAAATCTGCAAAGCTTTTTGCTTCAAGAACTACGTTTAAATAAACACCTACAGTGTTGTCTTGTGCTTGGTATGCAGCCATACGTTCACTTAAAATTTTTGAACGTTGCTCGATGCGTTTTTGTGTTTCAACAATACTAGCATCCACTTCTTTAATATCAGCTTGCACTTGTTTAAATACCTTTACTTTTGCGTCGATCTCTTGTTGTAATTTTGTTAGTTCTTCTTGTAATTTTTTAATTTGTGCATCTATCTCAGCCTTTTTCTCGATCATTTGTTGAGAAGTTTCTTCGGCTTGTACTTCTGTTGGTTGAATTGTATTAAATAATAAGCCGCCAGCTAGTGCCAATGCTAGCACCATCGACTTACGCCATTTGTTACGCTTAGCCACGTTACCTTCATTTCCCTTCATCTATCAATTTCGCTCTCGATATTCTATGTAATCACTTGAACGATTTCTATTTTAATCAAATGTTCTTATATTTATTTTAGCCTTTTAAAGTTTAGCATTTTCTACATAACTTTTATACTATTTCATGTCTATTTAATACATTAGTAAAACTCGAAATATTTCTGTAACATTCGCACTTAAACTACATTATTCTACAAAACACCGTTTTCTTCTACACAAGGAAACTATTAGCTAATTCGACATTAGACCCAACTAATAGTTTGTAATGATTTTGTAATATTTCATGGTATCAAATAAAAAAGGTAGGGAAAAATTCCCCTACCTACTGCTTCATTGACCTTAATGCTTGTATAGATAATCTCACTAACAAAATAGCACATAAAAATAAACCTAAATAAGCCGCTGTGTTCAAATATACCGCATAAGAATCATGGATAAATTGTGAAATAGCTAAGAGAGCGACAGATATAATACCAAAGGTTATCCCCACCAGCAGCAATACAAATCGAGAGAACAAATGTGTAATAAAACGGGCATTATGTTCATCCGAAAAAACATCATGATGTAAAATGATTTTTCCACTTTCAACCCGCTGAATGAGCTGATCGACTCTTCTAGGCATTTTACGTAAAGTTGGTATAAGCATGGATAATTCTTCTTGCAGACGCTCCTTAGTTGCCATCGGTTCTTTAAATGGCTTTAGGAAAGAGGCACGCATATATGTAGCAGAAAAATCCTTTGCCTCTGTAAAAATATCAAAACGTGAATCAATTACCCGTAGTGTGCCATCTAGCGTCACTAAGGAGCGGAGAGCCAATCCCACCGCTGGGTAAAATGCAAGTCCAAAATCTCTTACCACTGTAAATAGCGCATGAATTAATTCTTCAGTAGGTATACGGTCAACATAGGAAATTTTCAGTAATATTTGATCGATTGCCTGCTCCATTCTTGCACGTTCTGCATGATCAGCATTTTCCACTAATAATGTTAAACCATCATATAAAACGCTTGAATCATTCAGCTGAATGCCCATCAAAAATAACTTCAAGCCTTCTTGCTGTGTTGCACCTAAGCGTCCTACTGCCCCAAAGTCAAGCAAGACTGGCGTGCCATCTGTTTCATCTATGTGGATATTCCCTGGATGTGGGTCTGCATGAAAAATACCAGAGAATAGCATCTGCTCAAAAAATGAATACAGTACTGTTCTTGCAAACGACCTACGATCAATAGACAAACGATTGAACTCAGATGCCCCATCTGCCACACTTTGTCCGCGAATATACTCCATCACAATGATATTTTCATTACTGTAAGGCGTAAATATTTTAGGAATTCGAACCTTGTAATCACTTTTCGCTAGCGCATTCTTCACCTGTAGCGTATTACGTACTTCAATATCTAAATGAATCTCCTCACGTAGTCCATCTGCAAATCCACCAGCCAGCTCTCGAAAGCCTAATGATTCTGCCCAGGTCGATTTTGTGGATAGCCAATTAGCAAATTCCTCTAAAATTTCAAGATCATCGCGCATAATTCCCTTTACCTCTGGACGCAATAGCTTGACTACCACCTCTTCATAATTTTTAAGCCGCGCTTTATGCACCTGACCAATAGAAGCTGCTGCAATGGGCTCCATTTGAAATTGACTAAATATTTCGTCCGTGGATTGTGGAAGAGACCTCTCTAAAATTTGTTTCACTTGCTCCTCCGGTAAAGGCTTTACTCGGTGTTGAAGCCTTTCTAATTCATCAATAAAAATAGGTGAAAAAAGTTCTTTTCGTGTGGAGAGCACCTGGCCAAATTTGATAAAAATCCCACCACATTGTTCTAGTGTTGCTCGCAAAGCAATCGCAAGCTCTTTTTCATTTTCCCGTTGCCTCGCATATTTAATCGTTTGTACGACACCGTTTGTAACAGCAATTTTTAATACCTGACGCAGACGTTTCTGCTGTCGCCAATAGCTACGCAATCGCAATAATAAAGATTTTTGGCCGTTACGGCGATCTCCATTTGTAATGCCACTTGGGTCAAAAAGCTCAAATACCAAATAAAGCAACATCGAAATGAGTAGCATACTTCCAATCCAAATCAGTGTGCTTACCTCTGTAACTGTTTGCATCATCGTTTCTGACAAAAAATCTGTATGGCGCAGATAAGAATACCAGTAAACAAAAGAGGTTAATGTCACGCTAATAACGACTGAAAGCACTCTTCGCACAAAATTGATATTTGAGCCAATTAATCGTCCACTCACAATATAAATCAAACCCGATACTACAAGGATTTGGATTAAAAACTTCAAAAAGATCAACAGTGTCACCCCCTGTGCCATTTCCATTTCCTACTACCGCTAGTATAGCAAATTTGTGCACCAACTTTCTTTAACAAGGAACACCTCGGAAAATTTATTAAGTCTATACCTTGATAAAATACCTATAAGGGTATATTATTTATTTGTAGTATTAAAACTATATAATTCATTAGTAATTTGAAACAAAACCCTTATTTAATAGCTTTTAAATACCCCATTATGTATTTACTAAGAAAAGGAGTGTTTACAATTGAGTAAAAAATTTTTAGTAGTTGGTGGCGTTGCAGGTGGTGCCTCCACAGCAGCACGTATTCGCCGTCTCGATGAAAAGGCAGAAATTATTATGTTCGAAAAAGGGCCGAATGTTTCATTCTCTAATTGTTCTCTACCCTTCCATTTAAGCGGGATTGTTGAAAATAGCGACAAATTAATTTTAATGACACCTCAAGGCTTTCAAACAAAATACAATATCGAGGCTCGTGTTCAGCAAGAAGTTGTACACATTAATCGAAAGCAAAAAACCATCACCATTAAGGATTTAAAAACGAATAGAGATTATGAGGAAAGTTACGATACGTTAGTGCTATCCCCAGGAGCAAGTCCTATCGTTCCTGACTTAGAGGGCATTCATTCTAAGCACGTCTTTACCATTCGAAATGTGGTGGATATTGACCGTTTAAATCAATATCTACAAACAGATAATGTACAAGATATTGCAGTGATCGGTGGGGGCTTCATTGGTGTAGAGGTAGCGGAAAATTTGAAGCTAGCAGGCTATAATGTATCTCTAGTTGAATTCGGGCAACAAATTATGGCCCCTTTTGATTATGACATGGCTCAAATATTACACAAAGAAATGACTGATAAAGGAGTTCAAGTCATTGTCAATGACGGTCTTGCAAAAGTTGCACCAGATTATGTGGCGTTGAATTCGGGCAAACAATTGAAAGCACAAGCAGTTGTATTAGCAATTGGTGTTCGCCCTGAAATCCGCTTAGCTCAAGAGGCCGGGCTAACAATCGGTGAACTCGGAGGTATTCAAGTTGATGCTAATTACGTGACATCTGATTCTTCCATATACGCCGTTGGAGATGCGATTGAAGTTTTCCATCAGCTTACCCATAAACAGACGCGCCTCGCTTTAGCTGGTCCCGCTCAACGACAAGCACGTGCTGCAGCTAATCATATGTATAACATCCCTCAACACAACAAAGGAGTCATCGGATCTTCAAGTGTACAAATTTTCGACCTTGTATGTGCAACAACGGGTTTGAACGAAAAAACAGCCCTAGCAAATGGATTCCAGGCAAACAGTGTTTATTTGATAGCTCCTGACAAAGTAGGTTTAATGCCAAATAGTAATCCACTTCACTTCAAGCTTGTTTATGAAACACCAACTGGTAAAATCCTTGGAGCCCAAGCTATTGGTAAGGGTAATGCAGATAAACGGATTGATGTTATAGCTACCCTCATCACAATGGGCGGTACTTTAGAAGATTTGAAGGAACTAGAGTTAAGCTATTCTCCAATGTTTAGCACTGCTCGTGATATTGTCAATTTGGCAGCTCTTGTAGCTCAAAATCTATTACACGGACACTTCAAACAGGTAAAAGTTGATGAAGTAAGAAAACTCATTGAAAATCATGCCTACATCCTAGACGTACGCGAAAAGAATGAATTTGAATGTGGTCATCTTATCAATGCGCACAATATACCTTTAAGTGAACTTCGGGAAAGAATGAATGAGATACCGAAGGATCAACCAGTGTATGTACATTGCCGATCTGGTCAACGTAGCTATAATGCTGTCATGGCCCTTCAGAATAGCGGTTTTTCTAATGTCTTTAATGTAAGTGGATCATTCCTTGGCATTTGCTTATATGAATATTTTACAGATATCACAACGAACAGAGATAAAATTGTTACAGCTTATAATTTTAATTAAGCGAAAAGGGATGCCATTCACACAGCATCCCTTTTCGTTAATTTGTAGACAGTACTTTTTCCCAATCAATCGTACCATTTTTAATTTGTTCGCGTTTTTCTTTATTCATGATATCATTTGGGCGCCCGCCTTTTGGCCAGTCTTTTTCATGGTTTGCCCACTCTGGACGATCTTGCAATAAAATAAAGGCAGCTAAATCAGCAGCTTCTTGATCTGTTAAAGTCCCAACTGCACCTACTGGCATATTATTTTGAATATAACCAGCCATTTTTGACATACGTGCCATACCCGCTCCATCATTAAAGGAATTATCTCCCCATAAAGCTGGACCAGTATTGGCACCAGTACCAGCGCCATCAGCCGCATGACAGGCTATACATGACTGTGCATAAAGCTCCTCACCGTCGGCAACATTCGGAATCGGGACATTTTTCATATCACTAGTGCCTGCCCATTCACGTTTTGCGCCAATTGGAACGCCTTCAGAAATATACGCGAAATACGCTACCATAGCCTCCAGCTCATCACTATTCATTTCAAATTTTTTACCATTCATACTGCGAACCATACAGCCATTAATGCGCTCTTCTATTGTAACCACACCACCTGAGCGTCCAATGTATTGTGGATAATTTGCCATTACACCTACTAATGATGAGGCTTGCTCGTCATAGCCAGCACCTGCATGACAGCTTGTGCAGGATAGTTGGTTTCCTACATACTCATCTGCCGCAACATGCGTGTTATTAACAAGTTCATAGCCATATAATATTGCTTCTTTCATTGGACCATCTGGTACTTCATCAATACTCGGCGGAGCATAGACCACTGACTGAGCAGCTGCTGTTGTTGGTAATTGCGTTTGCACTGTCGCTTCTTTCTCACTCGCATTTGAATCAACTGAAATTTTGTCACTGACAAACGTCCCAACAAAAATGGCGCCTGCTAACAGTACTGTTCCTGCTACTCCCGCTACTATAGGTTTCATCTATAATACCCCCCTTTGTATTCTCACTTATATTTTAGCAACATAACAATTTATTGGATGTGATTTTTCTCACACTACAATAAAATAGAACCATTCAGATGATAAAAATGGTTAAATTATACATTTAATTTTGTTCTATAACACAGAAAACAAGACTTAATACCTCTTGTAGTATACATTTATTTCTAATCAAAAAATGTCGAGTACAAATATGCACTCGACATTTTTAAAGTTTTTATAGTTTACATTGGCCATCAGCACATGCCGATTCTCCATTACCATTTATCGTTACAGTTGGCTGAATACCAGCTATTTCAGCAGTTTGATGCAAAGTTCGCACAAACACTTCATTCGGCTCAGCACCTTTAATACCGTAACGATTTTCAAATACAAAGAACGGTACACTCCGCACGCCAAGTTGCTGTGCATCATAGCGATCCTTGTCTAGCTCTTCACTAAAATCAGTTGAAGCTAATATTCCCTCCGCAACTTCTCTAGCCAAATCCAATTGCGCAATAACATTTAATAAAAATTCATCGTTATTTAAATCTTCACCATCTTTAAAATAACCAGCCATTAGTGCTTCAGTATAAGCGGCTGCTTTACCAAATTGCTGCGTCCACTTCGCTAAACGATGAGCCTTTTCCGTATGCGCTGTTGTCATCTTAGCAAAATCATACTGCAAATCAACTTCCGTTGCTCTCATAGCTATACCCTCGACCATATTTTCCACTTCTTCTAGCACAACATCATATTTTTTAGCCATCGCCTCATAAAAGGATGGTGCATTCAATTTCGGTGTATCCAGGCCTATTTGAAATGCTTTATATTCTATTTCCACTTGTCCTGTATAGCCTGCAATGTCAATTGCCCGTTCAAGCTCTCGCTTACCAATATAACAAAATGGACATGTAAAATCGGAAAAAACTTCAATTTTCATTACCATACCCCCTTATAATATATCCATCCAAATTTTAATAGCCGTCGCTAATATAAGAACCGCTAAAATAATTTGTAGGAATTTTGTATTTAACTTGCCCCCTATTCTCGCACCTAGAGGAGCCGCTATTAGACTAGATACAATTAGGATGAGGGCTGGATAATATTCAACTTGTCCTGTCATCAATTTTCCAATGGTACCCCCTATCGAGGAGATAAACGTAATAGCAAGGCTTGACGCAATGGTCATACGAGTGGGGATACCTAAGACAACAAGCATGATTGGTACTAATAAAAATCCACCAGCTGCCCCCACAATCCCGGAACCGATACCCACAATGAAAGCTAATAGGACCGCCCATGGTTTATTAAATGTAACAGCCTGCATCGGTTGATCATCAATTTGCTTTTTCGGTATGAACATCATCACAGCTGCAATCAATGCAAGAATTCCATAGACAATGTTAATGCCAGACTCTGATAAAAATTTTGAACCGAAGCTACCTATAAAGCTTCCCGTTAATATGGCACTCCCCATATAAATAATAAGTGATTTATTTAAATACCCGCCTTTGCGATAGATCCAAACACCAGAAAGAGCAGCAAAAAGTACTTGAATCGCACTAATCCCTGACACTTCATGTGCCGAAAAGGCCGCAAAGCCTAGTAATGGCGGTATATAGAGTAGCATTGGGAAATTGATGATGGCACCGCCAATACCTAACATCCCTGAAACAAATGAACCAAGAAAACCAATAAGTAAAATGGTTAAGATCCATGCAATATCCATTTATTTTTCCTTCTTTCTGGCTGTATTCAACAAAAGGAAAGAAGGGTTGTTCTACTGTAATAGACAACCCTCAATCAGCTCTATGCTTTCTGAATGAAAAATGTAATGACGCCAGCCTCTTCAGATTGATCTAAAATGATATGGCCTCCAGCTTTTGACCAAGCAGGAATATCCGCTAAAGCTCCTTTATCCGTCACCTGAACTTCTAAAACTTCCCCTGGTATTAGGGTATCTATTGCTTTTTTTGTCTTCACAATAGGCATTGGACATGAAAGGCCTTTTGCATCTAGTTGTAAACTTGATTTCATCATAATCTCCTTCGACTCGGCAAAGGTTGTAAGCGATTTTGCCGGTTCTTCTTGTTTTATATCTTCATGAAGGATGAGCGCCTTCAATTCACGAAATTTACATGCAATAAGCATACATGCATACTCATTGCACTTTAGCATGCTTTATCGTACAGCACAGCGATTTGGTCCAATTTCCATCTCTGTTTGCTCATCTAACGCAGGTGTTATTTTCCCCATATTCACCTGACGGATTTCTTGATAAGCATTTGGTTGTGGAGGTAATTCATCTGTTACCACACGTCTAAATTCTTCTTCATGTTGAATATTTAAACCATGGTTTTGTACAAATAAATCCCCTAGTCGTTTCGCAACCGTTCCATCTTCATTCAGCTCATCAATAATCATAAAATGTGCTGGTAAGACAATAAGGTCATCAGACAATTCTCGATAACGCTTGTAAAGCGTTTCTCGTAAATCCCCAACCCAATCATCAGCAAGGCCAGCTAAATCAGGACGTCCGATTGAATCGATAAATAAAATATCTCCTGTTAATAAATATTTGCTGTCAACAACAAATGAAGTAGAGCCAATTGTATGGCCCGGAGAATAAATGGCTCCTACGTCTATTTTTGATGCTCCGATTTGAACATTTGTTCCATCAGCTAACGGAGTATATTGGAACACAACTTCCTCAGCGTCTTTAGGTGGCAAATAATAGGTTGCGCCTGTCATCTCTGCGATATGGCGACCACCCGAAATGTGATCAGCATGTAAATGTGTATCAAAAACATGTTTAATTTGGACGTTTTTATGCTCTGCAAAGTTTATAAATACATCTATAAAACGTACAGCATCAATAATAGCTGCTTCACCTTCAGAAAGGACCATATAAGACAGACAACCCTTTCCTAAACGAACAAATTGATAAAGCTCGCCTCCACCTGTTAAATCGCCAACTTTGATCGGCTCTAGATACTCACTCCAAGATTTCATACCTCCAGCTAAGTAAGCAACATCACGACCTGCTGTTGATAACATCTCAGCAATCATCAATGATGACCCCTCTTTAGCACAAACCACTAATACTTCTTTATCAGCTGGAATTTTCGGTAAAATAAACTCAATACCATCTAACAGTTCAAAATACGGTATATTTAAGTACTCAAAACGATGTCCATCAATTTTCCAATCTTCGAATGCATCCGCATTACGAACATCTAAAATAAACAACTCTTCATTGTGAATAACCTTTTTAGCTACTTGTGATGCGCTCCATTTTCGAATTGACATCTCTTTACCCCCATCGGTATTATTTTTATGTTTTTTATAGCGGAGAGGGGTGTCCTCTCCGCTTTTATAGGTAGGTCACTAGAATGTAAGTGACGGTGCTGCGTCTTTCGCGAATTCAAGGAATGTTACAGCTCCTCCCACTTCAATTCCCTCAATGAAATCTTCAGTGGTTAAACCCATTACATCCATCGTCATCTGGCAAGCAATAAATTTCACACCTAATTCTTGTGCCATCTCCACTAGTTGAGGAATAGCTGGCACGTTTGCTTTTGTAAAGCCTTCTGCATAATGTTCTGCTCCAGCTGGCATTGGTAATGCATGCATACCTTGCTTATGAATTAGATTCAGGCCTTCAAATGTAAAGAAGATAGCTACCTCTTTCTCAGAAGCTGCTGCAGCTGTTGCGATATTAAACACCTTGTACGCATCAAATAAACCACCATTACTTGCAATGATTGCTACTTTGTTCGACATAATAAAATTCCTCCAATTTAAATATTTTTTGTTAAATCGCCTGCCCAAGATGTCATACCTGGTAAGACGTTAAATACTTTCGTAAAACCACGTGTAGCCAGCTTTTGCGCAGCCATGTCACTGCGTTTTCCAGTACGACAAATAACGTATATCTCCTGCTCTTTATCAAGCTCAGATAGTCGCGTCTCCAGTTCACCCATTGGTATCGATTTTGCTCCCGCAATATGCCCAAAAGCGAATTCCGCTTCCTCACGTACATCAAGAATTAATCCTTTACGACTTGTGATTTGCTCTAGATCAATTGTTTGTTCAAATGTCATTTCTTCTATTTGGTCATTTGTACATTTACGAATATAATGTTTCAGCACACCATCATCTTCTAAAGTACCAATATACTGATGACCTACAGTTTCAGCCCATGCTGCAATATCAGCTTTTGACCCTTTATCTGTCGCAGCTACTTCTAAAATTTGACCATCTACTAAATCAGCCATCGCTTTTTTTGTTTTCACAATCGGCATTGGGCAAGAAAGACCCTTGGCATCTAGCTGAAAATCCGCCTTCATACTTTCCACATCCTTCATATACCTACACAGGTATTATTTTATTCAAAAAAATATAGATATAATCTATAACTGTACTTTGCCCTCCCAGGCTAACATACCACCAGTCATGTTAGTTACATTAAAGCCATTACTTTCTAATATTTGAGTAGCCCGAGCACTTCGTCCGCCTGATCGACAAACCACAATATACGACTCCCTCTTATTTAATTCATGTAGCCGAAACTCTACTAAACCTAGCGGGATATGAAGAACGCCTGGAATGTGACCAGCCTCTACTTCATCTACCTCTCGCACATCAATAAGATTCAGCTTCCCTCCTTGCTCCATCGTTTGCTGCACTTCTTTGGCTGTAATTTCTTTCATTTTTTTCTCCTCCTAGTATGCACTCATTCCACCACGAACATTGGAAACACGCTCAAAGCCTTGCTTTTTCAGTTGCTTACAAGCCTGACTACTTCGCATGCCACTCTGACAAATAACGATGATTTCTTTATCCTTCGGTAGTTTTTCAAAGCTCGATCCAAGCGGAACATTTTTAAATTGCGAGATATGCCGACCTTTATACTCAGCAGGTGTGCGTACATCGATAAATAGCTTATCCTTATCATTCAGCATATCTTTTAATTGGGCTGTAGAAATTGATTGAACGCCCTTCGCTGGCTTCATTCGCCAAAAGAAAAAGGCTGCGATAAGCGCAATAATAATCCATATTTCCATATGATTTGTCCTCCTTTTTATACATCTATGGGTATACCCAAACTATCGACTTTTCACAACCAAATCCATCGCCTCTTGGATAGCAGCATTCATTTTTTCAGCATTACCTTCAGCAGTCGATACACAATCTAATAAATTTTCACTAACAATGACACCAATCGTCCGGTCAACAGCAGAACGCACGGCAGATAGCTGTGTAATCACATCTTTACAACTTTGACCTTCTTCCATCATGCGTAAAATACCACGCATTTGACCTTCCATACGCTTCACACGGTTTGCAGTATTTGGACCATATGCCATTCTGTTACGCCCCCTTTCAGAACGATTGATTGGATTTACTTACGAGATTCATATTATACCCCTATAGGTATATTGTCAATATGAAAGCTTCAAACTTTTTTATCGTGCTACAATTCCGGGGTACAATGTTCTCCCCATTGCGTTAACCCCGTCTATCTGCTTCCTTATTATTTCAACAAAAAAACCCTGCTACGAGTTATTACTCATAGCAGGGAATTCATTTTTTATTTAGCTAATTGCATGGCTGGTCCAAAGAATTCATAGTGAATTTTTTCATCTTTCACGCCAATTTCCTGTAAATTTTTAATAACCGCTTCCATAAAGCCTACAGGGCCACATACATAAACATCTGCATTATCAGCTACTTTTTCAGCTAGTAATTCTTTTGTAATAAGCTTGTCTTCATCAGAGTATAAAGCTGTATATGATGCATTCGGTAATACGTTTACTTTCTCTTGAATGTCATCACTGAACGCTACAACTTTCTCATTACGAGCACATTGGATAAAGTTCACTTCATTCGCTGCATTATCATTTAAAGATTGCAACATACTGTTTAAAGGTGTTACACCGATACCGCCACTTACAAATGTAATTGGTGCAACCGTTTCTTCTAACACAAATAATCCAGCTGGAGCACTTACATCTACTAAATCTCCAACTTGTAAGTGATCGTGAATATAATTCGACACTTTACCATTTGGCGTATGATCGCTTTCACGTTTCACCGAAATACGATAGCCATCTTCTGCACTTGCTTGTGAAAGTGTATATTGACGGTTCATTAAATACTCTTCTCCTGGCACTTTCACTCGAATGGAGATGTATTGACCTGGTTCATAAGTTGGTAGAGGTGAACCATCTTCATTTACAAAATAGACAGAAGTTACTAAGTCACTTTCCACAACTTTTTTCGCCACTTTTAATGGTTTAAATAGACGCCATCCACCATTGTTCACAGTTTTTTGGTATAACTCTTCTTCTACTTGAATGAAAATATCTGCGATAACGCCATATGCCTCGGCCCATGCACCAATAATGTCATCAGTTGCTGCATCACCAAGTACTTCTTTAATCGCTTTTAATAAGTTTTCCCCAACGATTGGGTAATGTTCAGGTAGAATTCCTAAACTACGGTGTTTATGTGCAATAAGCATTACTGCTGGTAAAATTGCTTCTAAGTTTTCAATATGAACTGCTGCAGCATAAACAGTATTAGCTAGTGCTGTTTGCTGACGACCTTGCTCTTGGTTCGTGTGATTAAAAATATTCAGTAGTTCTGGATGAGCTTGAAACATATTTTTATAAAACGTCTTTGTGATTGCAACACCATGAACTTCTAATACAGGTACTGTTGCTTTAATGATTTGAATTGTTTCTTGTTTTAACATATCGCTTACCATCCTTTCGTGATTACAATATAACGCTTTCATTCTCTTAAAGCAATATCTAAAATACATCTTTAACAAAATAGACATATTTGATGTATTTTAAATACATCTTTAAAAATAGGTTGAAGATATTATACTTCAATGTAAAAATGCTATAATTATTTTGAATTATAGAAAGTAGGGTGTTCGGATGCGCTTAACTTTATACACGGACTACTCTCTGCGCACACTTATCTATTTAGGCGCAAAGGAAGATGGTCAATTATCAACTATTCAAGAGATCTCAGATGCTTATAATATATCGAAAAACCATTTAATGAAGGTGACACACCAGCTTGGGTTATTAGGTTACATTGAAACAATTCGTGGACGCGGTGGTGGTATTCGCCTTGCTATCGATCCAAAAACCATTACCATTGGTGAAATTGTGCGTCATACAGAAGAGGATTTTCATCTTGTAGAATGTTTCGATAAAGAAAATAACCTATGTAAAATAGCTCCAGAATGTCAATTAAAAGGTGTGCTGTATGAAGCTTTGCAAGCCTATTTGAACGTGTTAGATCAATACACCTTGGACGATTTCCTTCATTCTAAGGAAAAATTAATGGCTCTACTGCTCGGTAAATAAAAATACCCGCTCAACATTTGTTGAACGGGTATTTTTTTATGAAGTTGCTTATAATTGCTTTGAAAAGAAAATCATATCCAATGCACGAATACCATTTTCATAAATTGGTTCTGGGTAATGACTGAAGAAATCCTTTTCAATAGCCTCCATGCGAAAGCCTGCTTTTTGATAAAAGGCTATATTATCAATACTTGAGTTCGCCGTTCCAACCAACACCGTTTGATACCCATCCTTTTGGCATTTTTCAGTGAGTTGTCGCAATATCTCTTTGCCTATTCCCTTCCCTTGATACTTTGGTACAATAGCAATATTTTTCAATTCAATTGTATTATCGGTTTGAGGAACGACTAATGCCACTCCCACCAGCATTTCTCCACAATTAATTTTATATAATGTACCCGTATCTAAATATTTCCGAACCGCCACTTCACTTTCATCCGCTAATAAAAGCTGAGGTAAAAATGTCTCTCTGTTTCCTTCTACATTCTCTAGGGATGTTCGATAACGGACATAATCTTCTCGTTCAAAAACATTTAATACACAAGGTTGCTTTTCCTTCACTTCTAACCACAAATGCTCCTCAGGATAATCTTTTTCCACCCCTACTCGAACAAAAGGTAGCTTTTCTTGGGCTTTTTGTGAACGGATATTAACCTTCCGTGCTCCTGCAAATACACGTGATAATCCTAGCTCAAAAAACGCAATATCTAAGATAGCCTTTTTTGCTTCAAGATTATAGCCCTTCCCCCAAAATTGATAGCCAAGCCAAGAGCCGATATGACAGCTCTTTTTATGATGGTCTATAAACATCAGAGATGTAACACCAATGACTTGCCCCTCCTCATTTAAAACCACACGAGGAACGGTTTTACCTTCTTCTTCATCTATACGTTCACGCTTAATAAAATGAATCGTGTCTTCTACCTTGCCAGCAGGTAAGCCAAGGGCATCACGAACCTGTGGCATAGAAGACAACGCATGCATAGCCTCGGCATATTTGATATCGTGTCTCACTAAAGTTACCGTCATCTTCTATTCTCCTTTATTTCTGTTAACAATACATTTTCTTTATTGTAAAGCTTACGAAAAACTTTTTCATCGATTGGAACATACATAAAATGTAATAATCTTTGTAGCCTTACAAACTACTTTAAATAAAGGCAACAAAAACTACATCAAAACGAGTTATAAAAAAGTTTACTTTATTAATGCTTTCATTATTCCTTTCTATAAAAAGATCAACTGTATTTTATGCATTACTCGCTTTGCAACATTTCATTATAAAACACTTATTGTAAAATATATAATTTTTTCCACAAAATTTTTGACATGGTATTTTTGTAATGTTATCACTTGTTGGAATTTAATTCAAAATTAAAAAGTAAACTGAAGAAGTATTTTGGTAAGTTAGCTTCTGTAGCCTAAGCACAACTATTGTCGGTGGTGGATTATGCTAGTGCTTCTGAATTAGAAACAAATGCAATAGGAAATACATATGAGGTTCCTGCATCAGCTTTAGAAGAATCAATTAACTCAAATGATGAATTTAAAATGACAGTTACTTTTGAACCTGCGGATGGAGAAGAGATAGGTATCCAACCTCGAGATGCTACACATGAAATATTTGTTGGTCAACCATTCAAAATGCAGGGTACCCACCATCTACTTTTATACGGAATGAATGCTATCGAACTTAAAGGGAGTCTGGCTATTGGTAAAAATGTAGGTACAGCTCAAGTTAAAGCTTTTAAATCAGATGGATCTGTCCTTGGCGTTTTTACTTTTGTAGTAATTAGATAATTTGAAATACTAGATAGTAGAGAAAGTGAGCTTTGTCTCACTTTCTCTACTATTTTATTTTTGTGAATTAATAGGTATTGTAACCTCTAGCTCAGGAATATATTGAATCATCTCTTTGCCGTTTTCATCCAATTTGTATACCCCCATTTGGTTTTCCTCATAAAGCTGGATATATGGTTTGAAGGTTATTGTTTTTGGAATGGATTCAAATGGATGGAATCGATAATCAATAATTTGATCGCTATCATTCGGATCATTCCAACCATTCCCATTAATTAATTTAAGTTTATTGCCTTGTTCATCAAAAATATCTACATCCATGTCCTTTGCTATTGGTGATAGCGTGAATTTTGAGTTGTCAGTCAAAATAATTTGTGTAGTTATATTTGTCGTGATTGGCGTGAGTTCGATTTTTTTTACAGTAAAGCGAATATTGTCGTAATCTCGGCTTACATTAGGTTGTAAAGTTACATAGTCTTCTATTTTATTTTTCACAGGAATATCAATTTTTAAAGGGTTCTGTATACCCGTTATGGTAGTACTAATTGTTAAATCAAACTGTTCGGGGAAAGGACGTCCACCTTGATTTCTAAGATCCGCAAATTCAATGATTGCAGAATCATTATCTTTCCCAGGGTGCATCATAATTCCGATAGAATTTGAATTTTCTGGGGCAAATGAGTTAATAGGAACATCATTAATGAACAATTTGATATCACTGATACGCTCCTGTAAAGTTTCTTTCTCATTTTCTATATGGGGACGTTCAATAGCAATTGAAACACGTGTACCGTCATACACTACTTCAGATACACTTAATGTAAAGCCATCTTTAGTAACACTTGTATGAAGTTTCGTTGAAAGTCCTTTTTCATCAGCAGTTTTAAGACCTAAATCACCCGCAAGTTTAAAAATAGATGATAGTACTGGTACTTCCTTCATTGTTGCTGCCATCGTTGGTGAAATTAAGCCAGTGATAAATACCAGACTAAAAATCATTGCTGCAGAGGCTGTCATCATCATCATCACTCTTTGGCGCATTTTCTTATGGGTTCTAAAACTTTCTGGCTGCTTTGAGTTACGTTTACTTTCATATTTGTCCATTGTCCGATTTACCAAATCCACTTCCACAGGTGTTTCCCGAATAAACCTTTCTATCTGAGTTAACTCCTTATCCTCCAGTTTTGAACGAGTGTCCATAAATATCCCCTCCTAACATATTTTCCTTCATCAATTTTTTACGTAATCGTTCATACTTTTTTCTTACTGTGGCTGCTT
This sequence comes from Lysinibacillus sp. PWR01, assembly GCF_043359455.1. NCBI lineage: Bacteria > Bacillati > Bacillota > Bacilli > Caryophanales > Bacillaceae > Lysinibacillus > Lysinibacillus sp. PWR01. The sequence continues at coordinate 28,183 of NZ_JBHERJ010000090.1, forward strand.
TCATATCCATAATGGCAGCAATTTCATCAAAGCCATACTCCTCAATAGAACGAAGTAATAAAATCCTTTTTTCATCTACATGTAAGTTTTCCAATAGCCTATGTACCATTTCATCATATTCAGGTATCGGAGCTTGCGTCTGCTTCACCTGTTCTTGCTTCAGATTTAGCCAAAATTTATAGCCCTTATTTTTGGCTTTTATGACATCAATACAATGATGGTGGGCAATTTTATAAAGCCATGCTGACAAGGAAACCGTATAAGAAAATTTATGAATATTTTCTAATCCCTTAATAAAAATATCTTGTGAAGCATCCTCCGCCTCCTCTTTGGTTCCTAGCATATAGTAACAATAAATATAAATTTGCTTTTGAAAACAACGAATGATTTCTGCATAGGCACGTGTGTCACCTGATTGAACTTGCTCCACAATGGATTGAATATCTATATCAGCCCGCTCTTTTGATTGATTTAGTGCAGTCAAAGTTGTTCCCCCCTTTCCAATCTATATAACTGAAATCAACAGCCATTTGTGACACATAAAAAAATTTTTTCACAAAAATAAAACGCTTAAGAGTATCCTAAGCGTTTAAGACTCACTATTTTATTTTGTAGCTTGTTATAAACCCTTTAATGATTGGGATCAATACACCTATCAATACAATGGGTAGGAACCACCAACCTAATGAATTTACCTCACCAAGACCAATACGAACCATCTGAACCGATATAAAAGCAAATAAAATGAGACAGATATTTTTCACTTCATTTAGTATTTTTCTGCTATTCAAATAAAATGCTTTTACATTACTTTCATTTAAACGTGCTGGATAATTATGCATATGAGGTGCTTTTTCTAGCAGGCCCATTACAATCCATAAAAATAAACCGATGAATGGAAGAATAAATAATTCAATTTTTGAACCCCAGCGATCAACCTCACCCATCCCATTGAAATGACCAGGTATTTCATCAGGCAACTTCCCCCATGCCAATATAATATAAAAGATGGATAAAATAAATATACTACCACCAATATAGTCCCATATCTTTTCTGATTTTGTTTTAGGTAACTTTAAAATTGGCCTAAACATTTTCTCCACCCCTGTTTTTTTCCTTTACTGCTTCTACGTTATGACTACTATTAAAGTTTCAAAATTTATGAAAATTGACTTAATATTCAACATTCACCATTAACTATCCCTATTATTAGTAGCATTATAGCTATAAAATCTACTTTTTTTATTACTTCATATATTAATAATACCCATTTTCAAACTACTAATTACAGTAGAAATACTCATAATACTTTGTAAAATCCATATAATCTGATATAAATGATATATATACATATTTCATTATTTTGTAACATTTCTACTAATTACTGAGAAAGGATATTTCAACTATGCGATTTACTATCTACAAGAAATTATTACTCGGTTTTTTTATAGTTATTTTAGTACTCGTTACAACAATCGGCTTAAATATAAAACAGCTTGATTCTGTGAATAAGACCTATCGTACATTACTGGAGGAACAAACTACTAAATCTATAAGTATTCAGGAGTTACGGGTGATTGCAAAACAGGAAATTGTCAGCATGCGTGGTTACCTACTACTTGGAGACAAACAAAATTTTCAAAGCAATCAAGCCTCACGCGAGGAATTTAAACAAAAATCAGAAGAATTAATGGCTACTTTGGATTCAGAAAAATCAATTAAGCTACTTGAAGCTATTAATAAAAGTGAGCAAAGTGTTCAACAATTTGCAGATCGTATGTTTGACTTAAAAGCTGCTGGAGAAACAGAAAAGTACGAAAAATTGGACAGCACTCAAGGACGCTTAATTATTAAACAATTCGACGAGCGTGTTGAAAACCTTTCTAATTATCAAAATGAGTATGTTGAAGGAAAAATGGCTGCTACATCAAGCCAAATTCAAGATATCAAACTCCAAATGATGCTACTTGGGGTCTTTGCTGTTGTCATAAGTCTGATAATTGCTATGGTGGTTGGTAGTCTAATGTCTCGCCCAATTAACGGCATGGCCAAGGCTGCGAAAAAAATAGCTGAGGGTGACTTAACAGCTGAAGAAATTCGCATAAAGAATCGTGATGAAGTGGGTGATTTAGCGCTTGCTTTTAATCAAATGGCTGCAAATTTAAAGGATTTAATTACCAATGTACGCCAAAACACTGTACAAGTAAGTGGTTCTGCTGCTGAGTTAACAGCCAGTGCAGATCAAACTATACAGGCTACAGAGCAAATCACTTCTTCTATTCAAGAGGTTGCTAGTGGCTCAGAGGCTCAAGGGAAAAATGCAACTGAAAGCTCAGAAGCCATGAAAAACATGACAAAGGGTATACAACAATTAGCTTCTACTACTGCGGCTGTTTCTGAACTGGCAATCGAGACAAATTCAGAGGCTAAGAAAGGGAATGATTCTTTACATCGTGTAATATCTCAGATGACTACAATCAATACGGCTGTCTTAGAGTCAGCAAGTGTTGTTAAAAATTTAGACGGACATTCCATTGAAATTGGTAATATCATTGGCATAATTACCGATATTGCAGAACAAACAAATTTATTAGCACTTAATGCAGCAATTGAAGCAGCCCGTGCAGGCGATCACGGACGTGGCTTTGCAGTCGTTGCAGATGAAGTGAAAAAGCTAGCAGAGCAATCAAAAAAATCCGCTGAGCAAATCGCTACCTTGATTTCTGAAATACAGCAGGATACAAACCGTGCTGTAACGGTGATGGATACTGGTACTCAAGAGGTTCAAATTGGTATGCAAGTAGTGAAGGTAGCAGAAGAAGGTTTCTCTAAGATTGTTGAGCTTATTGAGCAAGTATCCATGCAAATTCAAGAAGCAACGACAGTGTCTGAGGAGATGTCCTCCAGTGCAGAGCAAATTTATGCTTCCTTTGATGAAATCGCAACTATTGCCCAAATGTCCTCATCTAATTTACAAAATGTTGCATCTGCTTCCGAAGAACAATTAGCTACTATCGAAGAAGTAGCAGCTTCAGCAGCAACACTTTCAAATATGGCAGAAGAGCTTCACACGCAAGTCTCTCGTTTTAAGGTAGAATAAAAAAATGCTCGTTTTCTTTAGGTTTATAGCCTCTAGAAAATGAGCAGTTTTTTCATGTTTTATGTATTTCTATTTGCTATGTTTCCGCTATACTTTTCGCTTAACATCTCAAGCATCCCAATAACAGCATCTTCCTCGCTCGCAACTTGTAAAGAGGCCTTTTCACGTACCTGATGCCCTCCTACACAAACACTTTCCTTAGCTTTCAAAAACATAGAAGCATCGTTTGCATCATTGCCAAAGGCGATAAACTCTCCTGCCTCAACACCCAATTTAGATAAGCCATTCCACTTGTCAATGCCATAAGGGCTTATATCCACTATATTTTCTGATGTATGCTCATATAGACAAACAGGAAGCTTTTGTAGCTCAGATAATACAGCATCAACATTCTCACCAGGAAATAAAACAACTTTTACTATGTCTCTAATATCCTGCAAGGCTACCTTTTTAGCTGCTTTTAAAGGATCTATATTTTGGTAAATCGGATGATCCTCACTACCTGTATAAGCATAATCCCAATGACTATCTACTAGGTATGGTAATTGAAAAGCTGTGATAACCTGGCGAATTGCGTCAGCTACTTCTGTAGTAAATGCTGTTACCTCAATTGTTTCACCATCACGAGCAATAAATGCGCCATTCCCACCTACCATTGGATATTTTCGCATCGATTCCGGTAATACAGGTAGTAGATCACGTATCGGTCTGGCTGAGGCAAAAATGACTTCATGTCCAAGCCATCTACATGCCTCCAATGCATTAGTGATCTCTTCACTTAATGGCTTACCTTTAAAACAAATAGTACCATCTAAATCAAAGACAAATTTCATGATTTTCCTACCTTTCATATGCTAACTCACTTCATTATTATCTCACAGAAAATACATTTTTTAGTGCTTCCTTCTACACTTCACTAAATATCAAATATTTAATAAGATAGATATTACTTAAGACAGAATTAAATAAATTTTTAGAATATTATTGACAGGAAGTTAATATCCAAGTAATATTGCTTTCAACAACACATTGCAGGCCAAGATTGGAAATAGTAAAAGTGGTTGTGTACTTGTAGAGAGCCGATGGTTGGTGTAAATCGGTAGGCACACATTTTGAACTCGTCCATGAGCTACTCTCTGAACTTTTTAGTAAGGGATGTCGGTTTCCCCCGTTAACAGGATAGACAGTGATAGCTGTCGATAAGGGGACTTTTTCTATAAAGAGAAGGTCAATTAGAGTGGTACCGCGAGCATAAACTCGTCTCTATTTTTACATAGAGACGGGTTTTTTTATTTTTTAATGACTTATTGGCCTACGTGTAAATTTTAGATACTAATCACTAAAAAGGAGTGTTTGAAAATGGGAAGAAAAATTTGGGTGTTTGATACAACTTTACGTGATGGCGAACAGGTGCCTGGAGCAAAGCTAAATCTTTATGAAAAAGTAGAAATTGCACAGCAGCTGAAAAAATTGGGTGTTGATATTATCGAAGCTGGATTCCCTGCTTCTTCACAAGGTGATTTTGATGCCGTCAAAGCTGTAGCTGAAAAGGTTGGCAACACAAACGACATTATGATTACGGCATTAGCACGTGCTGTAAAAGCTGATATCGATGCTGTCTATAATGCTGTGAAATACGCTCAAAACCCGATGATTCACATGGTACTAGGAACATCTGATATTCATGTGGAGAAAAAATTCAGCAAGTCAAAAGACCAAATTTTACAAATTGGCGTGGATGCTGTGAAATACGCTAAAACATTATTACCACAAGTTCAATATTCCACAGAGGATGCCTCTCGTTCTGACTTTGAATATCTTTGGAAAACGATTGAAGCTGTTATGAGAGCTGGCGCAACGATGATTAACGTTCCTGATACGGTAGGCTTTGCAGAGCCAGAGGAATTTGGAGAGATGATTTTTAAATTAAATGACCGTATGAAAAATTTAGACGATAGCGTTCTTTTAAGTGTTCATTGTCACAATGATCTTGGAATGGCAACCGCTAATACGCTAGCTGCTATTAAAAATGGTGCAGATAAGGTAGAATGTACAATCAATGGTATCGGTGAACGCGCAGGTAATGCTGCATTAGAAGAAGTTGTCATGGCACTTAAAACTCGCAGCTCCGTCTACAATGCCGAAACGCGTATTAATACAAAAGAAATTATAAATACTTCACGTCTTGTTTCTAGCTTTATGGGCTTAGATGTACAGGTCAATAAAGCCATTACAGGAGATAATGCATTTGCCCATTCTTCTGGTATTCATCAGGATGGTTTGTTAAAATCACGTGATGCTTATGAAATTGTTCATCCTGAGGATGTTGGTCTTGATGATATGGAGCTAGTACTAACAGCCCGCTCTGGTCGCCATGCAGTGAAAAATGCTCTTGAAAAATTAGGGTTTACTAATCTTTCTACAGAGGAATTTGAGGGTATTTTTGAAGGATTCTTAAAGCTAGCCGATGCGAAGAAAGAAGTATATGATCACGACTTATACGTTATTGTTGAAAGCTATTATGAAAAACATGATGCCAATAATAAAAATGCTACACATTATAGTGAACAATTCTTTGATTTCGATGATCTACAAGTCGTCAGCAATACAAGCTTCCCTTCTGCAAGTGTTAAGGTTCGTAAAGGCGGCGAAATATTTAAAGCTAGTGCAGTAGGCTCTGGCCCAATCGATGCCCTGTATTCAGCCATTGCAGAAATTACAAATATGGATGTAAAACTAGTGGAATATAATATCAATAGTGTTTCACGAGGCAAAGAGGCTTTAGGTAAAGTAAAAATTACGATTGAACACGAAGGCGAAAAGTATATTGCAAAAGCAGCGGATACAGATATTCTTAAGGCAAGTGCTCTAGCCTATATTAATGCGATCAATAGCATTGTAGTGACAAAATTAACACCTGTTATGAATTAAATGAAAATAGCAAAGCAGTATGGCCCATGAGTCATACTGCTTTTTCAATCCTAGTGACTATCCCTAACTAATTTTTGATATTCCTCATCAATTCGTTCAATATCAAGACGTTCAAACAATGGCGTCACCTCTTGAATTAATTGAGGCAGCTCTACTTGCTCATGCCACATCATTTCATTTATACCTACCATGTTTCTTATTTTCTTTGCTGAAAACGGTAAGAAGGGATGCAGCAGCTGTCCTAAATTCGCAATGATATAGACGCAAGTTGCTAATGCACGATTACATGCCTCTACGTTTTCTTTTACCTGTAGCCATGGCTGTTGTTCATCAAAATAACGATTAGCTCCACGAATATACTCAAAAATGGACTCTAACGCCTGTTTGAAATGGCCACCTTCGATAAGAATACCCGCTTCATTAAACAATTGTACGGTTTGTTTTCGAATGTTGCTATCCACCTCAGCTTGTGGAACCCGACAAGCAAATGATTTTTCAATAAACTTCAATGTACGGTTCACAAAATTACCATAGGCTCCGAGTAGTTCACCATTATGGCTATAAATAAATTCCCGCCATGAAAAATCAGTATCACGATTTTCCGGCGCATTCATCGTTAAGAAGTAACGGATAGAGTCCGCATCATAACGACTTAAAATATAAGGAACCCATACAGCCCAATTCTGACTAGTAGATAATTTGCGTTTTTCTAATGTTAAATACTCATTTGATACAATATGGGTAGGTAATGCCTTAGATCCAATTCCCATTAAAATGGCTGGCCAAATAACTGTATGGAATGGAATATTATCCTTTCCATGTACATAGTATGAAATGGTCTCTTCATTCCATAAATCTTCAATGGCTAATTGATGCTCTTTTGCCCATTCTAAACTTGCTGTTAAGTACCCTGCTACAGCTTCAATCCATACATATATTTTTTTCCCTTCAAAACCTGGCACTGGAACATCTATGCCATTCGGTAAATCTCTTGTTACTGCTCGGTCAGGAACTCCTTCTGCCAAGTATCGCTCCGTTAACCCTAAAGCATTGTCTCGCCAGCGTTTCTCGGCTTTCGCTTGAGCTAAATAAGACTCCAATCTTCCTTGAAATTGACTAAAGGTAAAATAAAAGTGCTCCGTTTCCCGAATAACAGGTTCATTCCCACAAATTTTGCAGCGCTTATCAATTAAATCCAATGGGTCTAAAATTTCTGAGCAGTTATCACATTGATCTCCCCTTGCTTTCGCTCCACAATTTGGACAGAGCCCCTCGACAAATCGATCTGGTAGGAATTGCTTATCCGTCTCACAGTAAGCCTGTTCAATTTTCTTTTTGTATAAAAAATTATTAGCCAGTAGCTGTAAAAAAAGGGCCTTAACGGATTCATGGTGGTGCTCCGCATCCGTTCTTGTGTACAAATCATAGGTAAATCCTAAATCATGAAAGCATCTAGTAAATTCATCATGATAGTGATTGGCAATAGCCTCTGTCGTTGTATTCTCTTGCGCGGCACGAATAGAAATAGGTGTACCATTACAATCACTGCCTGATACATATAAAACCTGCTCACCCTTTTGTCGGTAATATCTAGCCAAAATATCACCTGGTAATAATGCGGCAACATGCCCTAAATGCAAAGAGCCATTTGCATACGGCCAAGCGCCTCCAATAACAATCGTCATTCTAAATTGCTCCCCTCACAGAAAAAATGGTAAAAAAAAAATCGCCCTAATCAAATCTGATTAGGACGAGTATACCCGTGTTACCACCTATATTTACAAATAGCTCACACTATTTGCCTCTATCAGTACGTCTCCATTCAAAAAGAGAGATACTGCCGCTGTTGTAACGAGTGCCCATCTCGTCGTAATCTACTGGCTAAAAAGCTTTCGGTACGAAGCTCAAAGGTCATTTTCAAAAGGGTTCATTTACCTCATTTCCACCAACAGAGGCTCTCTACAAAATGTTAATCCAATTTACTTTTCCTTTTCAATGCTTTGTCTATAGGATTGGCACTATTTTACGCCTTCTTGTGAGGAAATGCAATGATTGTCGTTAAATCGTCCCTTTTTTGATACACTTTCGTGCGTTAATCTAATGTAACATTTACCAATGCAGTTAAATCATCGATTACTATATCTGCTTTTTCTAATTCCTTGTCCTGTGCAAAGTCAAAGCGTACACCTATCGATAGTAATTGATTATCCTGTGCAGCTTGGATATCCGAAGAACGATCTCCTACCACTGCTCCGTACTCAATTTTATTTTCATCTACAACTCTTTTGACCAAGTCTGATTTATGCCCACTTGCAATAGCTTGAATGCTGTAGATACCCTTTATGAAACGCTCCAACTGATAGGTTTCAACGATTGCTTGTAAATAGTCAACCTGTCCATTACTCGCTATGTATAACGGATAATTCTCTGACAATGTTGCAAGGGTTTGCTCAGCATGTGGATACAATGCACCCTTATGTCCACGTATTTGCTCAATCAGCTTTACATGGAATAATACATTGCTCTCTTCTTGTATCTCTAGCGTATGCATAGGGCATAATGTTTCCCACACAACAGGTAAAGGAACCCCCATTATTTCTCGATATTTTTCTATCGGCGTTTCTCCCTGCCATAAGCCATTTGTCCGCAGCACATCAAATGTTGCATCGAGCGCAGGCTCTAAAATAAGATTGGTTTGAAATAATGTGCCATCCATATCAAAAATAAACGCTTTATTCATAGAATCACTCCTTGATTAATTATCAAAAAACGCCATATGCGGCTTTTCTTGCTTATAATAATCCAAACGATCTTGCAAAGTTCCTGTATGAAACTCAAATTTATGACCATCTGGGTCCGTAAAGTAAATCGATTTTTTGTCCTTCTCATCTCTTTGTCGACCGGCTGAAATATTGACCTTTAGTTGCACCAATTTGTCATACATCTTATCAAAGTCATCTTCCGCGATTGTGAAGGCAATATGCGTATAGGACTGATGGATGTCATTGCGCGGTATATCCTTCTCAACATTAAGAGCGAGCCACAGCCCATTTACATCAAAATAGGCTGTGCTGTTCCCCTTTACTAGCAACTTGGCATCGAATACTTTTTCATAAAATGTGATGGATTCCTCTAGATTAGATACTGAAAACAGTAAATGATTGATGTTTTGAATTGTCATAGCTGTGCTCCCAATGTTTATTTTTTTCCCTTTTTCATTCCCTTAGCTATTTGCTTCCACTTGCGTTGTTCCTCAAGTTTTGCCTGGGTATTTGCTTTGCGCTCCATGTAAGCCAATTCTCTTTGCAGCTTAAAATAACTTTGTAGACGATATTGATCTAAGTCCCCATCTACAATAGCTTGCTGGACAGCACAATAAGGCTCTTTTTGATGCGTACAATCACGATAACGACAAGCTTTTGCTAGTTCCTCAATATCTTGAAAGCTTGAAGCTAAGCTGTCACCTTGATCCCACAATTGAAACTCACGCATTCCTGGCGTATCGATTAAACAGCCACCAGCAGGCAATACTACTAGCTCTCGATGGGTTGTTGTATGACGTCCCTTAGCATCATCCTCACGAATACCTGCTACTTTCATCAGTACCTCACCACATAAGGCATTTGTTAATGTGGATTTTCCTGCTCCTGAAGACCCCAATAATGCTCCAGTGACTCCCTCTGTGAATAACGACTGAATTTCCTTTAGACCTTCGCCGGATAGAGCACTCGTTACAAAAATATCTACACCAAAGGCTACAGACTCCACTTCTTGCACTAAGCTCGAAACATCCTCGCACAAATCTGCTTTTGTCAGGACAATAATAGGCTTTGCACCTGAATCCCAAGCGGCCACTAAATATCTCTCCAAACGTCGAATATTAAAATCAGCGTTCAAGCTCATAACAAGTAACACGATATCGACATTTGATGCGACAATCTGTTCTTGAATTTCCGTTCCTGCAACTTTACGTGAAAATACCGATTTTCGTTGCAATAGCTGATGAATAATTGCTCGTTCCTCACCGGGCATTTTCTCTACTAGCACCCAATCACCAACTGCTGGATAGTCCTCTCGAGCTAAAGACGTATACGCATAATGACCAGCAATTGTCGCCAGCCATTCTCCCTCTTCAGCTAACACGCGATAAGAATGCTTATGCTCTAAAGTAACCCTTGCAGGCACACAATTTTTTAATTTAGCCTGTTCTTTCATTTCTATCATTTGCTCTTCAAAATATGTTGTAAAACCTAATGTTGTTAATTTCAATTTATTTTCCTCCTAAACGTGCATATCAATGATGCCTCAGCGAAAAATTCTATGTCATCCGCAAGAGGCCATATCGCAATTTAGCATTTTTTAAACTACGATAAAAAAACCTTGTAGCTGCAATTCGGCAGTTACAAGGTTTCACAGGCACGTTTAAAAGATACACAAATACCCCGAGTTATAGCACGGCGTCACTTTGTATATTCTAGGCGTGTGAAATTGAACAAACCGAATTGCAGTTCGCTAATTACAGATCTATTCATCATGTCACATCACCTACTTTCCATTTAGTTGTTATCAATATAGCTAAATTTTCAGAAATTGTCAATTATAATATTATAAGCATTTATTCCAATCATCCACGCATACAATGAAAAAACCACTAAATGCGAGGAGATGTTGAGTTGCCTAAAATCATTTCAATTAGCACATATCAACCACCTTACACATTACAGCAAGAAAATGCAGAGGAACTAACGAAAGAGCTTTTCTATGCAAAAATTCCAAAACTAGAGCGCTACTTAAAGGTTTTTGAAAATGGTGGCATCGACACACGCCATTTTTGTGTACCAGCTGAATGGCATCGTACGAATCACTCCTTTGAAGAACGTAATAATTTATATATTGAGTTAGCTACACAATATAGTGTAAGTGTCATTCAATCATGCTTGGAAAATAACTCCTTTTTATTCACACCTATTTCTTCTGAAGAAATTGATGCCATCATTTTTGTTAGTAGTACAGGAATTTCAACACCTAGCATTGATGCACGTGTTATGAACAAGCTTTCCTTTTCAGATCGACTTAAACGTATTCCTTTATGGGGACTTGGTTGTGCAGGAGGAGCTGCTGGTGTAAGTAGAGCCTATGATTTTTGTAAAGCCCATCCACAAGCAAAGGTACTTATCGTTTGTGTCGAGTTATGTAGCCTCACTTTTCAGCCAAATGATTTTTCTAAAAGCAATTTAATCGGTGCTTCCCTTTTTGCAGATGGTGCGGCATGTATACTTGTTTGTGGAGATGAAGTCGCTATCGAAACAAAAAGACCAACCCCTGATATTCTAGCTACAGGTTCTAAATGGATGCCAGATTCAGAAAATGTAATGGGTTGGGATGTAAAAAATAACGGGCTTCATGTTATTTTCCAAAAAAGTATTCCTTCTATTATTACCAATTGGCTCGGACCTTTCATTGAACAATTTTTAATGGATCAAGAACTGTATAGCGAACAACTTACTCATTTCATTGCGCATCCTGGAGGAAAAAAGGTATTAAAGGCTTATGAAGATACACTTTATTTATCTCCCCAAAAAACCGACATTTCTCGGGAAATATTGCGGCAACATGGCAATATGTCATCACCAACAGTGTTATATGTATTAGAGCAATTTATGTTACATGAAGGACAAGTGGAGGATACAGGCTTGCTCGTAGCTCTTGGCCCTGGTTTTTGTGCAGAAGCTGTATTATTAAACTGGAGGGAGTAACATGATCTTCTATCTTATTTTCACCCTTGTCGTTCTACAAAGATTGACAGAGGTTGTCATTGCTAAGCGCAATGAAAAATGGATGCTTTCACAAGGTGCCTATGAAGTAGGTGCTTCACACTATCCTTATATGGTTGCCATGCATATTAGCTTTTTTCTGTTTTTAATGGTGGAAATCACTACAAATAACAACGGAATCTCGCCCTTATTTCCATTATTTTTTATATTATTTATAGCTGTGCAGGCATTACGGATCTGGTGTATTCGTTCTTTAGGAGCTTTTTGGAATACAAAAATTCTCATTTTACCTGATGCACAAGTTGTTCGTAAAGGGCCATATGAATATATGCGCCACCCTAATTATGCGGTAGTTTGTTTGGAAATCCTTTTACTACCTCTCATGTTTCAGGCTTACTTTACGGCATTTTGTTTTACATTATTAAATATTACAATGCTTTCTGTACGAATACCTATAGAAGAAAAAGCATTACGAGATGCTACTAATTATAATCGTGTATTTCAAAAGAAGATTTCGGAGTCTTAACCGAAATCTTCTTTTCTTCTTTAATGCCATTCCCAGTTAAATGGGTCTTGTAGTCGCTCCCAAGGGGCATGAAACTCTTCCTCTGTTAACAAACAGCTGTCCAACTGTTTGGTGATGCTTTCTCGATCTAGATCAATGCCAATAATAACAAGTTGTGTCATTCGATCTCCGTACTCTTCATCCCAATCTTCCAATACTTCAGAGCTTTGCTGGAATACATCCTGCTGCTGTGCTTGTGGTAGAGCTGCTACCCAATAAGACACGGGTTCAATTTTTGCAGATGCCCCCGCTTGTGATAATAATAGCGCAACATCCTGATGTCTTGCACTCCAAACAATCCCCTTCGCTCGCACTATTGAATCTGGCATGTGATCACACCACTCAACAAAGCGCATCGGATGGAACGGTCTTTTACGTTTATAGGTAAAGGAAGAGATCCCGTACTCCTCTGTCTCTGGGGTATGATTTTCATGACCAAGCTCCAACTCCTTTAACCAACCTGCTGATTCGGAGACACGTTCAAAGTCAAAGCGTCCTGTATTTAAAATTTCAAGTGGGTCGATAACACCATTTGTTGTACGTATTAGCTTCGCCTCAGGCTGTAATGCACGTAAAATACGCTCTAATCGCTCAAGTTCCTCTGCTGATACTAAATCGCACTTATTTAAAATAAGGACATCACAAAATTCTATTTGATCAATGAGCAGGTCCGCAACATCGCGCTCATCTAATTCACCAACCGCTTCCTTCCGTTCCAATAAGCTTTCTCCTGACTGAAAATCATGCCAAAAGCGGTGTGCATCTACGACAGTGACCATCGTATCTAATTGACAAAACTTTGTTAAATCAATGCCGAGCTCCTCATCTAAATAACTAAATGTTTGTGCAACTGGAATCGGCTCGCTAATCCCCGTCGATTCAATCAAAATGTAATCAATATTACCTAGCTTCGCAAGGCGTTCCACCTCCTGCAATAAATCCTCTCGTAATGTACAGCAAATACAACCATTGGAAAGCTCCACAAATTTCTCTTCTGTACGCGATATACCACTACCATTTGCGATAAGCTCAGCATCAATATTAATTTCACTCATATCATTCACAATAACAGCAACACGTAAATCCTTTTTGTTTTGCAATACATGATTCATCATTGTTGTCTTACCAGAACCTAAATATCCACTCAATACCGTAACTGGAATTCTCTTTGTCATTACTACAACTCCTTAAATCGTAATCATTACTATTTACAATTTGTAATTAAATCATATAACTTTTGAAAATGCAAAGCTTTTTATTACTTGTAAAAATAAACTTGACAATATCCTGTGAGAAATATAATGTTTAAATAGTAATAATTACTATTTAAAAGGAGGTCCTTTTATGCGTGTACAAGTAACACTAGCCTGCACTGAAACAGGTGATAAAAACTATATTACGACTAAAAATAAACGCAATAATCCTGAAAGATTAGAGCTAAAAAAATACTCCCCTCGCCTGAAACGTGTAACCCTGCATAGAGAGACAAAGTAATGCTGGAATAGAGGTCAAGATAAGATCTTCTGGAGCGGGTCTGACCTGTTTTAGAGCGGGTTCCTCTTCTTTTGGAGCGGGTCTCGCCTGCTTTGGAACCGGTTCCTCTTCTTTTGGAGCGGATCTCGCCTGCTTTGAAGCGCCCTCCTCTTCTTTTGGAGCGGGTTCGACCTGCTTTGGAGCGAGTTCGGTCTGCTTTGGAGCGGTCCCCCCTTCTTTTGGAGCGGGTTCGACCTGCTTTGGAGCGCCTTCATCTTCTTTTGGAGCGGGTTCGGTCTGCCTTAGAGCACCTTCCTCTATTTCTTGAGCGGTTGTGGCCCTTTTACGAGCGGTTGGACCCTTCTTAGAAGCTTCCCATTCGAATCAACGAAAAAATGACTGTTTCAAAGGCATACTTTTGAAACAGTCATTATCAAATTTTCACAGCTAAACCTGCTTTCTATTGATTTCTAACGCTAGTTCATTCAATTTCTGATCTAATTCATCGAGCATGCGTAATCTAAAATCTATTTGCTCATCAATATGAACTCCTTGTTTCATTGATGTGCCGCTACCATCAGATTGATTTTTCAATACATCTAATTCATTTGACAATCTCTCTATTTCCAAATTTTTCATCTCTAACTCACTTAATAAATGTTGGTGAAGGCTGTCCGATTCTACTTTCTCACGATGATATTTTTCTAGTGTTTCGATAATATTCTCCATATGTTTATCTGCTGTAGCTGTATAGTCACTTAACTTTTTATCTATGCCTTCAATAATCGACCTATGATTTGTATCGATTGAAGCATCATTCGACGCTTGAATTTTGTCCTTCAATGACTTATTTTCAGCTCGCAATTCTGCCAATTCCTTTAATAATGCCTCAATGGATGCAATTTGTTTTTTTCTTTGCGCTTCTCTCCTCTGAATTTCTTCATCGTAAGCTTGCAAGTCCTTGTCAAAGTCTCTCTTCAACTTTAATAGCTCCATAGAAAGATCTTTTCTAAGCCTTGTTAATTGTACATTCTCTCGTTCCAGTCGGAGTACTAAAGCGTAATAATCACTATCTCTCAGTTTTTTTACTTCGTTTTTATACTTAGCTAATTCAGCCCGTAAAAAAATAATCATTTGTTGGAGCTGTATTGGATCATTGTTTTTCACAATATCATTGTCCATCATCACACCCCCTAACCTGAATATCTTTTTAGTAAATCGACCACCTCTTCAAACTGCTCTTTGCTTTCCTCTAGTAATTCATCTAGCTGCTTCATCCACTTTCCTTCTAATTGTGGATTTTTTATTTGTTCAACTTGGCTCTTTTCACCTGAAACAAGGGAGGCAATTAAAAGCTGTAATGTACTTTTTTCAAGAAAGGCAAAGCTATTATCTTGTTCATTACGACGACTTAGCTGTTCCTTCACTAATTGCTGAATTACACTACCAAACTCTTGTTTTTCGTTGTCACCCATTGTCTTCCTCCTGTGTTTGGCCCATTCCATTTAGATTAATAGGATTTAAAACTACAACACCATCTGTGAGCTGATCGCAATATGTAAAACCCATAATCGTGCCTGAATATGATAAATTATAGGACCATTTTATTTGAAAATTGGTAAATGAAATGGTTTCGTTCGGTTCGATTGTTGACTTACCAACTGGTCTCAGCCAATACTCCTCTTTGCTTGATTTGTCATTAAAACGCTCCCACTGACTCTGCCCCTGTGTCTTAAAGTTGGGGGTAAAATTTTCATGAACATATCTCCCAGAGAAGTAAAACGGTGAATCCTTAGGTATTGTTATACACAGAGATGGGTTCGTGACGGCTGTACTACCAATGTTATGAATATGATAGGAGCCTAAACATAAACTCTCTTGCTCCGGATCATAGGAAATATTAAACGAGGTTGTAAAATAACTAATGAGATTGACCCTATTCGGAATCGGCAACTCCTTAACCAGTCTTTTAATTTCATGAACATAGGCATTTGTTTGTTCCTTTAGTGCCTGTATCTTGTCTTCAATGCGATCTGTCACTTCATACCTCCTTGTTATTTTCCATCAAAAAAAGAGAGGATTACCCTCTCTTCATGATATGACTTTCCTCTATTTATTAGCACCATTAACCTAAAGTAGGGAAAATAACAGGGCATTGCTGTGGACGAACCGCAGTTGGGCATGAGAATGGTAAATCTGCTCTTGGCTCGCAGAAAGTTGCTAAAAATTCAACTGTAACTGGGAATGTAGATTGAATACTTTGACAAACAGCAACAGTAATTGTTAACGCAGAAAACGTAATTGTACCTGTTCCAGCTGCAAGTGTTCCTGTTGTACATACGAAGCAATCTAAATCTGTGTATAAGATTTCAACATCTGTACCTTTAGGAGCACATAATGTCACTTGCTCACAGCGAGAAACTGGAATTTCAGCGCTTGTGAAAACAGTACCAGTAGGTAAAGTAACAACAATCGTCAGAATAAAGTTCTTTTGAATATTTAAATGTTGCAGACAAACAGTTGATCCATCGATGGAGAATTGGCGATTCTCACGGTTCAGAATCACAATTGGATTTGTAGCTGCTGGAATTACTCTACATGTAACAATAGCACCTGTTAAATCTGTCCCTGCCGTTACCCCTGGGAATGTAATTGCTCCCGTAGGAGAAATATCAAATGACATTTCCTTTACAATCCAGTCATATACCTTATCGACATTTATACAAATTAGTTCCTGCGCCTGGGATGGCATATGTTCTTGCATCCTTTTGACACCTCCATAAATTTTTTATCTTTCGTTTGTAGCATATGTTTTTCAGCATTAAGTGCATGGGCTAACAAATAGTTCCACATGATATTTGTTAAAATCAGCAAAGGATCAATTTTACATATGCTTTCTTCTCTAAAGGATGACTAAAATGTTGAAAGGACCGGTATATTTGTAACAGAAAGTCAATATTTTTAATAAACTAATAATGGACTGAAAGGGGTGAACTACAATGGAAGAGTCAAAATTGTACACCACTCAAGAAATTGAAAAGTTAAAACAAAAAATCGAGAGTTATAGAGAATCGTTAACTTCATTAAAAATGGGGACGTCAATTGAAGATTTCCTTTATATGAAGCAGGAGTTTGATGGACTGAAAACACAGATGGCCCATTTAGATTCGATCACAGAGACATTAGATAATAAACAAAATTCTTATATAAAAGGCTATGATGAGCAAATAAAGCTTCTTTCACTACAGCTGGCGTCTCTAAATCAAACTATTGAAGGAACGAACCAAGAGATTTTAGCGGTTTTAAACAAATTAGTAACTATTGAAGAAAACGAGACAACAACTGTTCCTCCCTCAATTGAAATGCCTGCTCCAACTTCAGCTACCCATTTACCTAGACAACCTAGAATGGCACAGACTTCAGATCAAACTATGATTACTTCAGCACAACCATCTTATAGACTACTGCAAAGTTTGGCAGGTAAAGCCACAAACCACCAACTAAATGTAAATAATGGTACTCCAACTCCTTACAATGATCTACAGGCAGCTAAACCTGAAGAGCGACATTTTAATCAGCAATATTTTCAATCCATTAACACACACCCGAGCCAAATATACAATGGTTTATACAGAAACACGACAGTTGAATCTACCTTCCATTTTAAAAATGCCACGGATGCGAAGGAAGTTCCAGTAAGTGTTTATGACCCATCTGCTGTACAGCCTACTTCAAGTGATGAAAACATCGAGATTGATACCTTACCATCTTCTATTGTTGAAACGGATAACATGGAAACCGAAAAATCAGACGATCCTATTGAGGTTATGCATACTGAAAATGGACATAACAATCTTGAGATTTCCAACGTACCTAAAGAATCGTTTGAACAAGTTATATCGGAGCTACCTAGCAAGTCTGTTAATCAAGACATTGCAGCAATAGCTAGTGAGCCGCTCAATCAAAACATTTTAGAAGCTGTAGAAGAGCATGCTGACACATTTCATTCCCCTTCATTAGAAACAGAAGAATATGTTGAAGTGTATAATGGTGGAGCAGCCTATGAGGTCTATCCATCCATTGAAGAAGAGATTATACAACTTGAACCAGTAAACAAGCCGATTGAGGAAGAACATAAGAAGGGGAGAAATTCATTTTTCGATTTCTTTAAAAGATGGAGCTAACATTATCATTCTATTTTAAACGAGGCTGGGACAAAAGAAAAAATGTTAGACCATTTACAAGTTTGGTCTAACATTTTTTTGCGTTATTAGAACACA
>NZ_JBHERJ010000091.1:0-15184 GCF_043359455.1 Lysinibacillus sp. PWR01
TGGCTTTACTTTTTTTCATAGTAGCGATCAAACAGCCCATTATCTGTATTCGTTAGAGGAGATAAGCTTTTATTTTCAATGTGGAGAAGTGATGCGTGAGAACTTTATTTGAAAACCTTTGCTAAAAAGGTAACACTTTTGTGGATTGGAGTGGAAGGCTACTTGACTCCCGTGGGATAGCGAGACTGTCGAAACCCTGCACGGAGCGGTAGCGGAGGAAGCGATTCGACGCTCGCCCACAGGAAAGCAAGTAGCCTGCAACGAAAATCCATTTCTACCTTTCAATTGACTGTTTTGTTTTTCAACACTAAAACAAGGATGCCTAAAATAGGGCATCCTTGTACTTTAACCTTCTAGCTTTTCAATAAATGCACGCATCAAGCCTGGTAAATCAGGCCATGCATGCCCACTTACTAAATTGCCATCTGTATGAAGATTGGCATCAATATAAGTTGCGCCCGCCACCTGCACCTCTGGCTTGCAGGCAATATAGGCTGTTAGCTCACGTCCTTTTAGCACTTCAGGAATAGTCGCGAAAATTTGTGCTGCGTGACAAACGGCTGCAATCGGTTTATTGGTTTCGAAAAAATGGGATACGAGTGGTGGAACATGCTCATTTAAACGAATGTATTCTGGCGCACGACCACCAGGAATAATCAATCCATCGAAATCGGTTGGATCAACATCAGCAAAAGAAGCATGTGCCTCTAAACCATAGGCAGGTCGCTCGATGTATGTATCGACGCCATCTACAAAATCGTGTAATACGGTCTGTAATTTCTTAGCTGATGGTGCTGCAATAGTGACATCATAGCCTGCCTCAAGACAACGATAATAAGGATAAAAAATCTCTAAAGCTTCTACTGCATCTCCTGCAAGTATTAAAACCTTTTTCCCCATGATTCCATCTCCTTTACATTGTGAATCTACTAAGTTTTATTCGACACATGCAAAAAATTTCCTGCTGATGATCGAGCCATCTTTCCAAATTACTTCCTTTACAAAGAAAAAAATGAAGCGTATAGTATTTATTTAGCTAGGTAAATAATTTTTCAGGAGGTAGACAGCGATGAATCCAATTTTCCATGCTTTATTCCAAAAAAATCGCTATTTAACTAATTGCTTAAATGAAGTGCTGAAGCAGCATCATTTATATAGTTCTCAATGGACCATTTTATATTGCTTACATAAAAATGGGCCGATGACATTAACGCAAATTTGGAAGTATTTAAATGTAGAAGCGCCAAGTATCACAAGAGCGATTACAAGGCTTGAGTCATTGGGCTGGGTACAACGATTAGATGGTGAGGATAAACGAGAAAAGATTGTGACTTTATCTGCACAAGCAGAGGAGCGCCTACCAGCCATTACAGCAACTATTCTAGCATTTGAAGAAGAAATGGTAGGGTCATTAACAGCTGAAGAACAGCAGCAATTTCTGAAGCTATTGGAAAAAATGAAAGGTTGATGGACATGCAGCAAGAAGAGAATACACAGATATGGACGAAGCGTTTCATTAGTCTATTTTTAACGAATATCTCAGTCTTTTTTGTATTTTATGGACTTGTAACAACTTTGCCTCTTTATGCAATAGGGGAGCTACATCAGACGGATAAGGAGGCAGGGCTTCTATTGTCTGGCTTTTTATTGTCAGCTATCATTGTGCGCCCGTTTTCAGGAAAACTGTTGGATGTATTTGGTAAGAAAAAACTATTAGTCCTCTCCTTAGTGGGCTATTTTATTTGTACCGTTTTATATTTATTTATTCATCCATTTGGACTTTTACTTGGTCTTCGTTTTATTCAAGGGATTTTCTTTAGCATTATCACAACAGCCGCGGGTTCTTTAGCCGCAGATATTGTTCCTGCTAAACGAAAAGGGGCGGGGCTTGGCTATTTTACGATGTCTACGAATCTAGCAGTTGTCATCGGGCCATTTATCGGCTTATTATTAATTCAATATAGTACCTTTAACGTATTGTTCATTGTTATGAGTATTTGCGTTTTAGCAGGAGGAATTTTAGCGTTAACGGTCAATACTGATGATTTACCGAAACCTGCCCATGAAGGAAAACTAACCTTTAAATTTGATGATTTATTTGAGCGAAAAGCATTACCTGTTGCTGCGATTGCTAGTTTAGTTGCCTTTTCGTATGCCAGTGTTTTATCCTTTTTATCGGTCTATGCACAGCAAAAGGATTTAATGGCTGTGGCCAGTCTTTTTTATGCAGTGTTTGCAGCATCCATGTTAATTACGCGTCCGTATACAGGTAAACTTTATGATACGAAGGGACCGCAATTTGTTATTATTCCTGGTATTATCTCCTTCGCCATCGGACTCGTTATGCTCGCTTTTGTAGAAGGACCCGTGTTATTTTTAAGTGCTGCTATTTTTGTAGGCTTCGGCTATGGAGCTGTGACGACAAGCTTGCAAGCATTAGCCGTTCAATCCACAGCCATCCAGCGAAGTGGCTACGCAACTGCAACCTATTTTACGATGTTTGACCTTGGAATTGCACTAGGTTCCTATATTTTAGGAATGGTGGCCGTACAGGCAGGTTATGCTTCAGTCTACTTGTCAGGTGCAGGTTTACTAGGGGTTGTCTTTATTATTTATCTCGTACGCCTTGCAAAGATGAAACCGAAAAAAGTAGTGAATATATAGTAAAACAGTTGGGTCTGTCCCAACTGTTTTTATTATTAGAAGCGATCATAGGCTATGAAAATTCAGTCATGCAGCGCGGTCGTTATTGACCAAAATATGGTATAATAAGAGCGTAACTAGATAGAGGTTTCATGGGCGGTTGGCACAATTTTAACCTATCTCATTCAGCTTATTGAAGAGAAAGGAGTTGATGCCATTGACTATTTTTGAAGCAATGATGGTTGCGATAAGTCTTTCAACACTTATTGTTTCGGTACTTGCATTGTCATTTACTTTTACACAAAAAAAGTAAACCGCCCCTGCCTCGCCAGCATGTGAGATGGTTTACTTTCATCACTTTGTAAATCGCCTTTGAAGCGATTCGTCTTGTTACTAGGACCATTGGTGTTCCAGCACCAATGGTCTTATTTACTTATATACATCTTCACTAAGAATTATAACATGGATAAATAGTTTTTTTCAAATAATGTAAAATTAATTGTTATGGACTACAAATGATTTTTGGTAGGATGAAATCCTAAAAAAGGATGTGATAATAGATGGAACCTAAATGGCTTGAGTGGGCAAAACAACTACAATCAATTGCACAGGCAGGACTAACTTATTCAAAGGATATTTATGACATAGAAAGGTTTGAATCATTAAGAGAAATAAGCGTGGACATCATAGCACACCATACGGAGATGGATAAGACGGTTATACGTGATTTATTTGCTAATGAGACGGGTTATGCGACACCCAAAATAGATATCAGGGCGGTTGTTTTTAGGGACAATAAAATATTAATGGTGAGAGAAAAGATGGATGGGGATTGGTCATTACCAGGTGGCTGGGGTGACATCGGCCTTACGCCTAGTGAAGTAGCCATCAAAGAAACGAAAGAAGAATCGGGATTTGATGTAAAAGCAATCAAACTCATAAGTGTACTTGATAAGAAATGCCACCCTCATCCACCATCTCTCTACTATGTCTATAAAATGTTTATTCAATGTGAAATCATTGGGGGACAGGCAGAAGAGGGCATGGAAACTAATGCTGTTGCATTCTTTGCTGAAAATGAATTGCCCTCTCTATCAATAGCCAGAAATACAGCGTCCCAAATAAAACTAGCTTTTCGTCATTTAAGGTACCCACAAGAACCTGCCTATTTTGATTAATACTTCAAGCTACATAATACCGAATTGTATATTAGATGATTAAAGGAGAGCCGCTCAAGCCTGCTCTCCATTTTTTATTGTATTCCTCGAATTTTTCGAATTTGTATTTGACATAAAGTGTGCATAAAGGAAAACACTAAGAAAATCTTAAGAATTAGTGTCTGAGTTTGTTAAGATTTAATTAGTATTATATCCTTATACGAATCCTATAGGGGTGATGACATGAACCTAAAGTGGTGGAGGAGTGAATGTAGTTGAACATTTTGATTTGTGATGATGATAAAGAAATTGTTAGAGCGATTAGCATTTATTTAGAAAATGAGGGCTATCAAGTATTCAAAGCTTACAATGGTATAGAGGCAATCGATCTTATTCGGGATCACGTTATTCACCTCATTATTATGGATATTATGATGCCAAAAATGGATGGGATTACGGCGACGATGAAGATTCGGCAAGATAATATGATTCCGTTAATTATGCTTTCTGCTAAGTCGGAGGATTATGACAAAATACTCGGATTAAATATCGGAGCAGATGATTATATGGCCAAGCCGTTTAATCCATTAGAACTTGTGGCTAGAGTGAAATCCCAGCTAAGAAGGTATACGACGTTTGGGAGTCTCGAGATGAGTAGTGCTGTATTTCAAACGGGCGGGCTTGTGATTGATGATGAACAAAAAGTCATTACTGTTGATAAACAGGAGGTTCATTTGACACCGGTGCAATATAAAATCTTAAAGCTTCTGACAGCCAATGCTGGTAGGGTGTTCACGATTGAAGAGATTTATGAAAAGGTATGGAATGTCAGGGCTATTAATCCTGAAAATACGGTTTCGGTTCATATTCGAAAGATTCGAGAAAAAATTGAAATTAATCCAAAAGAGCCGAAGTATTTAAAAGTTGTATGGGGAGTTGGGTATAAGGTTGAGAAAGTTGAGAAGTATTAGTCATGCACTCATTACGAAAGTGGTTGTGTTCCTAATTGCCATCGCTTGTTTAACTGGTATCGCGAGGGTAATGATCAACATGGAATTTAATGAGATTCATCTTAGTAGTATAAATCAAGATCATTATTTTGAAAGCCGAGCATTCGCTGATGAAAGTTACAGCATTATTGCTCCTTTAGCGCAATTAATCGGAAAATACAAAAGTGAAGAATATATTTTAAGTGATAAGACACTAATAGAAGAGGACAATAGAAGAATCGAAGAAGAGTTATATTATGATTTCCGTAATTCTTATAGATATAATTCGAATTTGAGTGAAGAGGAAAATAAGCATAACTATCAAGAAATATATGCAAATGACATTGCTAGAATAAAAGATAAAAGTATGAATGAACAGGTAAGAAATTTTTATCGATTACGCAGTACGCTAGAAGCCTATGAAGGAATTGTGTTTTATGCGAGTGACGGTGAACATGAGTTCTCCAATAGTGATCTCAATAAGAAAGAGCAATTTGAATCCTTTGATGCCTATATGTTATTTGAAAATTATCAACAAAAGCTTTATCCGAATGAAGTGAAAGAAAGTCAATACTTGGATTACTTTACACATGAAGTTGACATGTTGAACCCACAGACAGATGTTATGTATGTAGCGTTTAAAGATTCTTACTTACAACAAAAAATGTCGGAATGGGAAAAAGATAAAGCGACTGCCCAAAGCTTTCTGAATGAATTTATGGTATTTCTAGCAGGGTTTATTTTATCTTTTGTTTATTTAATCATAGTTATTGGAAGAACGTCATTTAAAGATAAAGAAGTTCATTTCCATGTCATTGACAAACTTTATAATGATCTCAATATTGTGCTAATCGGTTGCTTAACAGCGATGTGGATCGCCATGATTGTGGAAGTATTCCATGGTATGTACATGTTCTTCAGCGTGCCTATTTTTATCATTGCCTTACTATTGATTTTATCGCCCATAAAGCATATTAAAAATAGATCGTTATTGCAGCATACACTTCTCTATCAAATTTTCAAAAAGCTATTTATTTTGGTGAAACATGTTTTTGACAGTGGTAGTACAGGCGTGAAAATTGTGCTGCTAGTCATTGGCTATCCATTAGTTGTGGCGGCAACATTTTTCATGTTTCCCATTACGATGGGGATAGCTGCCTGGTTGGCGCTGAGAAAGGTGAAGTCGTTTAACCGCATTAAAGAGGGTGTAGAGCAAATTAAAAATGGGGATCTTCATCATCGAATTGAAGTTGATGGAAAAGGGGAGTTTAGTCAACTTGCAGAAAATATAAATCGTATTACAGATGGGTTGAAAAAGGCAGTGGATAGTGAAATCAAGAGTGAGCGTTTAAAAACAGAGCTTATTACGAATGTTTCGCATGATATCAGAACGCCTTTAACATCAATTATTACGTATGTCGATTTATTAAAATTAGAAAATGACCCTGAAATGATTGCTGAATATGTGGACGTGTTAGATCAAAAATCGAAAAGACTTCAGCACTTAACCGATGATTTATTTGAAGCGGCTAAAGCATCAAGTGGTAGTATACCTGTCCAGTTAGAACGGATTGATATCGTATCATTACTAACGCAAGGGATCGGAGAAATGGATGAAAAAATTGAAGCCTCGTCCTTAGATTTTAAATTAGCTCATCCAACAGAAAAAGTATATGTGAAGGCTGATGGTAAACTCCTATGGCGTTCCATCGAAAACTTATTCTCGAATATTTTTAAATACGCACTGCCTACATCAAGGGTATATATTGGTGTTGAAGATGTAGGGAATGAAATACTTGTGACATTTAAAAATATTTCAGCATACGAATTAAATATTTCAGTTGATGAGTTAATGGAACGCTTTAAACGCGGAGATGAATCAAGATCAAGCCAAGGTAGCGGATTAGGGTTGTCGATTGCTGAAAGCCTTATTCACATCCAGCACGGCAAATTCTTAGTGCAAGTAGATGGCGATTTATTTAAGGTCATGATTTATCTACCGAAATTCCCAAATGAATAATGTAATAAAGGAATAGGATACATGCGTGTCCTATTCCTTTTCTGTTGTTGAAAAAAGATCATGTCACTAGAAAAAGACCTTTTAGCAAGGTGAGGGGTTGATTTCCGTTCCGCCAGCGTCCTTTCCAGGGGGCGTCCGATGAGCCGCTTCAGGGTCTCTCATCTGTGACGCTAAATCCCCTAGGAGTGACGCTGGCTCCACTCCAATCAACCATTCTGCAAAGTGTCTTTACTTTTTTCATAGTAGCATAGCGATTAAATCGTCCATTATTTGTATTCTTAGAGGGGATAAACTCTTATTTTCAATGTGGAGAAGTAATGCGTGACAACATCTCTTCCTAAAGAGTAGTGAACACCTTCACTTTATCTGAAAACCTTTGCTAAAAAGTTAACATTTTGTAGGTTGGAGTGGAAGGCTACTTGACTCCCGTGGGATAGCGAGACAGGCGAACCACTAAACGGAGCGGTAGCGGAGGAAGCGATTCGGCGCTCGCCCACAGGAAAGCAAGTAGCCTGCAACGGAAATTCATTTTCACTTTTCACAAAAATTCTATTGATTGTTTTGTTTTTCAACACTAGAAAAGGCCTGTATAAAAAAGAGAGCGACATGAGCCAGCTCTCCTTCAAATTAGTTAAGATTCTTTTGTAAAAACGCTCGTGTACGGTCGTTTTGAGGGTTTGTAAAGAAGTTTTCTGGATGGTCGGATTCGATAATTTGACCACCATCCATAAAGACTACCTTATTTGCTACCTCTTGTGCAAAGCCCATTTCGTGTGTCACGACAATCATTGTCATCTGATCCTCTGCAAGGCTTTTCATGACCTTTAATACTTCGCCTGTTAGCTCAGGATCTAAGGCAGAGGTAGGTTCATCAAATAATAAAATTTGAGGATTCATCATCAGGGCACGAGCGATTGCTACACGCTGTTTTTGGCCACCAGAAAGATTTGCTGGATAAGCCTTGGCCTTGTCGGCAAGACCAATTTTTTGTAGTAAATCTTGACAGCGTCTCGTAATGGCCTCTGCTGATTCGGTTTTTAATAAGTTTGGTGCCATTTCGAGGTTTTGTTGAACGGTTAAGTGGGGGAACAGGTTAAAGTGTTGAAAGACCATTCCCATTTTTGCTGTAATTGCTTTGATGTCCTGTGGCTTTGTATATTGACCATCTTGCACAAGATAATCGCCATCTACTACAATACTGCCACCATCAATTTCTTCTAAATGTATTAAGCTCCGAAGCATTGTACTTTTCCCAGATCCAGAGGGACCGATAACTGCAATGACATCGTTCTTCTCTACCGAAAATGTAATTTGTTTCAGAACCTCCACCTGATCGAAAGATTTCTTCAAGTTTGTTACTTCCATCAATGCCATATGTGTCACCTCTATTCAAATTTAAAGCGTCTTTCTAGCCATTTAAAGAACACCGTCAAGACAAGGGTCATGACTAAGTAAATTGCACCAGCAATAAAGAACGGTGTAATCGTGAAGTCACGATTGACAGCTGTTTGTGCAAAATGGAGTAATTCTGGAACAGCAACTGCATAAAGTAGGGCTGTATCCTTAATCAGTGTAACGGATTCATTTGATAATGCTGGTAAGGCGACACGAAACATTTGTGGCAAAATAACACGTGTCATCGTTTGCCACTTGGATAAGCCGAGCACTTGGGCTGCCTCATATTGTCCTTTATCGATGGCAAGAAGACCACCACGGAATATTTCTGCAAAGTAGGCAGCATAATTTAAAATAAAGCCAAGGCAAGCGGCCACAAAACGATCGAGTACTAAATATTCACCGATTACTGGCAGCATAGGTAAACCGAAGCAAATTAATAATAATTGTAGTAATAGTGGTGTACCACGCATGATATAAATATACGTATGTGCAAGCCAAGCGAGTGGTTTTATGCGACTTTTTACGGCGAGTGTTAGTAAAAAGCCGAATGGAATCGATACTAGAATGGCGATGAAAAACAGTAAAACTGTCATTTTTGCCCCTTCTAGCATCGGTAATATCATAGTTTGCCAGTAATCCGCCATAACGATGTCCCTCCAAAAAGAGTAAGAGTTCCACTAAGGAAACTCTTACAGTTGATGTATCCTGTCATTACTTTAATACTTTATCTTCACCGAACCATTTTGTAGAAATTTCAGACGCTGTACCATCTTCATTCATTTTGTCTAACGCGGCTTGTAGTTTTTCTAATAATGCTTCATTGCCTGGTTTCACACCAATACCGTACTGTTCAGGTGCAAGTGATTCCTCTAACAATTTGAATGTATCCGGCTCTTGTGTCATGTAATATTCTGCAACGACCGCATCAATGACCACGGCATTAACACGGCCTGTTTTTAAGTCTGATAATGCTAAAACATTATCCGTAAATTCTGTAATTTTTTTCACTTCTTTGTGAATCGGGTTCCCGTTTAATGCATCTGCCGCAGAAGAAAGAGATTGAATACCTACTTCTTGTCCAGCTAAATCACTTAGTTTTGTAATCTTTGAATCTGCCTTTGTTAGCACAACTTGAGAGTTTTCAAGATAGGGCTTTGTAAATAAAACTTTTTCCTTACGTTCATCTGTAATCGTATAACCGTTCCAAATTAAATCAATACGTCCGCTCAGTAATTCTGCCTCTTTTGTTTTCCAATCGATTGGCTGGAATTCTGCTTCAACGCCCATATGCTCGGCTGCTGCACGAGCTAAATCAATATCGAATCCAACGATGTCATTTTTATCATCGCGGAAGCCCATTGGTGCAAATTTATCGTCGATCCCAATAATAACTTTTTCTTGTTCTGCTGCTGTTTCGTTTTTTTCTGCTGTCTTTTCTTTTGATGAACCACACGCTGATAAAACGATGACAGCTGTCAGCATCATAAATAAAGTCAATACACGTTTCATTTTTGTTTCCCCCTATAATCTATCACTTTCGTTTGCTAAACTGCTAATGTGTTAAAGGATAACATCGTACTCAAACAATGTCAATATCGTTTTGGATTAATTAGAAAATGAGCGGTGTTTTCTAGCATTTTTTTGAATAGCATAAAATAATGAAATTGGGGGATAGTAAGTAACTGAAGAATAGGAAAAGAAAAAGGGACTGCACTTAAAGAACAGTCCAGTGAAATGATGTTAGCTATTTTTGCTGTGGATTGCTTTGCGTGCCAAGGCATCAGCCGCTTTGTTTTGTGCGTCAGGCACCCATTTGATAAAAAATAAATCAAAGCTAGTAGCAAGTGCTAAAGCTTTTTCTAAATAAGGTTTAAATTCCTCATTTTTGACATATTCTTTTTCCATAGAAGCGACAACGATTTTGGAATCCGAACGTACCGAGACAAGAGGGGAGCCTAACTTTTGTGCTTCTTCAAGGCCACGAACTAATGCCGTGAATTCAGCAATATGGTTGTTTGTTTCGCCAATATACTCACTGATTTGGATATGGTGGCCTTCACCTTTAATAAATAACCCAATCCCACTTGGCCCAGGATTTCCTGCACTGGCAGCATCTATATAAACTTCTAACATATCATCCCTACTTTGCGTTTTGACTTCCCTATAATTGTACAACAAGGCTATGGCGCAAAGCATCCTTGTGGGGCAATTCGTGTTTGAAAAAAATACGTAGGAAGTAAACAAAATAGTTGCTTGTTGAAATTGAACGCTTCATAATAGTAGGAAGTGAATTTTGGACGTGAAAGGAGCGAGAGTTCAACATGGAGAAAGTGACGGTTATGAAGGATATTGACGAACTGCATGATACGTATTGTGCGGATTGCTTGGTGATTAAGCAATTACGTAAAGACCGTGGTAAACCAGGGGCTCATCGTTTCTGTATTGAAGCCTGTTCAGTTGGAGAAAAGCTACAGTTCTTAGGGGAAGAGCTTTTAAAAGTTTATAGTAAATGAACACATGAAGAAAAGCTACATCTATTAGCAAAAATGCTAATAAATGTAGCTTCTTTAATTGTCACAATTATTTCGTATCAGCATAGCTGCTTAGGTCTTGATAATACTTTGTAAGAGAGGAAGCTGAAATATCGAATGTCGCAGCGATTTCTTTCACCGTCATAGATAGAGACTCGAACAGCTCTTTTTCCTGACCATAACGAATCGCACCAGCTGCAATGGCCGCTTCTTTGCGCGCAGTCGGTTGACCTTCAATTAAATAGTCCTCTAATAGCTCAAGCATCGGTGCTGTTTCACGCTCATTTTGCTCTAGGAAGTCCTTTACTTGTGTCAGGACATTGCTCTCAAAGTTTGAGAATTCCTCACCTTTATAGCCATTTGATACTAATAACTCCCAGAATGCTAGGTGCTCTTCTTTTAAGAATGAGCCAACCTTCTTCTCGGATGCCTCAAAGTTCTTCTTGAAATCTTCAAAGACTTTTGCATGATCCTCTGGGAAGAAAATAAGTGTGGACACAGCTAAATAATGAGCCGATTTCTTCGTACCGTCTGGTAAGATAAAGGCAAATACATGCATACCTTCAGGAATCGGTTTGTTATTTTCACGACGAATATAAAGCTCATCATTAGTAAGTAAATGATTAGCCTTGAAATATTTTTCCTCAACAACAGACACCGTACCAATAAATAAAGTCGGCTGAGACCAATCTTCAAGTACTTTGACTGTAGAAGGTCTTACCGCCTTTTTCTTCGTTTTCTTTAGATAATTTTTCCAGATAGATGGCTCTTGATGGAAGAAAAAGTCGTCTAAAGCGATGGCTTCGATTAGCTCACGCTGTAGAACGCTCTCTAATTTAGGCTGCCATGTGCCCACATGCTCGATATAGGCACGAACATCTTTGCGTTCAGGATATTCTAAGTAAAATGTTTGTAGCACACGCTCTAATTCTTCGATTTGTACTGCTTCCACTGTTACTTGCTGTTTGCCTTCACAACATTTTTTATATTTTTTGCCGCTACCGCATGGGCATGGATCATTACGTTTTACCATAATTAGAACACTTCCTTTAATCATTGTTAATCGTATATTGCTAAATAATTTGCGTACTCTTAATAATAACGGTACTTTTGTATGAAGAAAAATAATTGTCTATTTTGAAATATCTAAAAAATATAGAGGGACGCCCTGATTCTAGTATATGTACGTATTTTTCTACTTAGAACTAAAAAAAAGAAAACGGTCTCCACCTTAAATAGGCAGGACCGTTTCTAGTTAAATTATTGCTGAACGGCTTCGATTTCCACTGTCAGACGTTCAAGCTCATCAATTAAATGGCCAATGTAGGCAATTGTATCACGAAGCGGTTGGTCAGTCGTGATATCAACACCTGCCATTTGTGCTAACTCCACTGGTGATTTTGTGCCGCCAGCCTGTAGCACTGCTAGCCAATCTTCAACAGCTGGAGCGCCCTCTTTTAAAATACGTTGAGACACTTGTGTTGAGATGGTTAACCCTGCACTATATGTGTATGGGTAAAGGCCCATATAATAGTGTGGCTGACGCATCCATGTAAGTTCAGCACCTTCAGAGATCGCCACTGTATCACCCCAGAAATCTTCCAGCACAGAGCGTTTTAATTGATTGAGGATGGTTGCGTTAACTGCCTCTCCAGCATCAATTAATTCATATACTTTACGTTGATAGGCAGCCTCTAGTAAATGTGTAACAAAGTTATGATAATATGTTTTCGCTACAATATTGGAAATTACCCAACGTTTAAAGCGTAGATCATCATTATGTGTTAGTAAATAATTCGCTAACAGCATTTCATTCATTGTTGATGGCGCTTCAATAAAGTACAGAGATGGTCGACTATTCAGATAAGATTGATGTTCATACGTATTTGCAAAATGCCCCGCATGACCAAGCTC
Organism: Lysinibacillus sp. PWR01; assembly: GCF_043359455.1. NCBI lineage: Bacteria > Bacillati > Bacillota > Bacilli > Caryophanales > Bacillaceae > Lysinibacillus > Lysinibacillus sp. PWR01. Next base: position 12,653 of record NZ_JBHERJ010000091.1, read on the forward strand.
GTGAATAAGTGTAAAGACTTCATTCATTTGTTCATTCCATGACATTAAAATATACGGATGGCTGCCATACGGACTTGAACAAAATGCCCCTGTAGATTTTCCTTTGTTTGGCGCATAGTCAATCCAGCGTTCATTGAAGGCTCTATCCATTAATTGATTATAGTCTTCACCCATAACGGCTAATGCCTTTTCAACATATTCTTTTGCCTCAGCCATCGATAGTCTAGGATCATAATCAGAGTCCAGCGCAATTTTTAAATCTGCAAATGTCATTTGGTCGATACCGTTGGCTTTTTGAATTAACGTTGCATAGCGACGCATATGCGGGGCAAGCTCTTTTGTAATTAAATCAATTTGACGATTATAGAGAGAACGATCGACATCTTGATCAAATAGTAAATAATCAATAACAGAGTTAAAGCCTCTTAGGTCAGCCATTGTTTTTTCTTGTTGAATATGTGTGTTATATACTTGTGCTGTTGTATGCTGGTAATCACGTAGCTTGCTTGAAAATGCTTCAAAGGCAGCACGACGTACAGCTGTATTTGCTTCAAACTCCCAGTCATTTTCGTACAGGACGAAGCTAAGGGGATGCTTTTCACCATTGGCTTCAAACTCGCCAAAATCCATGTCCACTAATTTCGTCGTATTGTACGTTTTATAGGGCGCGTCAAATGTAGGGCTGAATGCTGCTAGCGCTTTTTCCACTTCAGGGTGTAGCTGGTGTGGTTTTCGTTTTAATAATTCCTCTAGATATCGTTTGTAAAGAGGGCTTGATGTTGCTGCTTCTTGTAAAACAGCTTCATCCAATGCCAGTAACTCACTGCGTACGAAGGATAGAGCACTGCTGACTTTTCCGATAGCTGTACCAAATTTTGCGGCACGCATTTGTGCTACATCATTTGTGCGATCTGTTTCGAGATTTAAGCTTGCATATGTGCCAATCGGAACAAATCTTTTTTGTAGCTCCTCAAAGGCTGTTAACACGTCGATTACTTTTTGCGCATCAGTAATTGTTCCTTTGTATTGTTGCTCGAAGCTAAGCGCATCTTCCACTAATTGTGCCAAGGTAGGTTCAAAATCAGCCTCATTGCTTAATAAATCTGTTAAATCCCAAGTTTCTTCTACTGCAACATCTTTTCGTAATGGTAAAACTTTCATTCTATGGACACCCCTTTACATGTAAGTGATTTCATTATAACGAAACTATTTCGGAAAGTGAAATAATTTCATAGAATAGTTGCAATATTCTTACTGAAGGTCGTTTCGCATGAAGTATGTTTGAAATATTGTCGGTCGGGAACAATGTGTGTATAGCCAACATCTTTTATTACTCATACTAATGGCTAGAACAAGACATATTGGAGGAGAAATGGATTATGACACAAAACTTAAACAAACAATTAAATAAGCTAGTGGCCACATGGTCTGTGCTTTACACAAAGCTACACAATTATCATTGGTATGTCACAGGGCCAGCCTTCTTTACACTGCATGCAAAATTTGAAGAGCTGTATAATGAAACAACGCTGAATTTAGATGAAATAGCAGAGCGTATTTTATCAAAGGATGGCAAGCCAGTGGCGACATTAAAAGAGCATCTAGAGCTATCCTATGTAGAAGAAGCAACAGGTGATGAAACGACAGAGGACATGGTTGCAACGACAATTTCCGATTTCCAAAAGCTGATGAAAGCTTTGAATTCTACAATGGAGCTAGCCGCAGAAGAAGGGGACGACCGTACAGAGGATTTACTCAATGCGATGTATCAGTCTCTTGAAAAGCATACATGGATGTTAAAAGCCTTTCTTGACAAGTAAAAATGAAACGTTCAGCATGCTGGAGAAGAAAGCCTCTCTAGCATGTTTTTTTCTGCCCTGAACGCTTTATGTCAAATCAGCAACATAGTTTAAGGCATCATAACAATTATTACAGTTTCATAAAACGGGTTTGCTTGTTTGCCATGAGGGTAATTACCTAGTAAGCCATACAACTTAGGAGGAATTGAACATGATGAATGAACAAAATCCAAAAATTGAGGTGGCCCATACAAGGGATGAAATGCTTCACATTTTAGAACATATGCGAATGGAAGGTTATCACCAAGACGATATCCATATTATTGCGAGAGATCCCCAACAGTTTGAGGATGTAAAATGGGATGCCGATGTGCAAACACATGAGGCTGGAAATTGGGTAGACCAATTCAAATCTTGGTTTACAGGCGACTCAGCTGTTACAGAGGGCTTAAAACGATTTAATCTGTCAGAGGGACAAATCGCTTACTATGCACATCTTGTAGAACAAGGAAGTATTGTCCTATATGCAGAACACGAGGATGATGTTGATACGCTTCAAACCTATCCAGAGACAGCGGAAGAGCAAGAGGAGCGTTTAAGAAATCAACAGCGTATGGCAGAGGCAGAGCAATATAGAAGATTTTTATAAAGAGAAAAACAGAGTGATCCCAGTGATCACTCTGTTTTCATGTTGTTGAAAAAAGATCATGTCACTAGCAGAAAAAGATCATTT
>NZ_JBHERJ010000092.1:0-338 GCF_043359455.1 Lysinibacillus sp. PWR01
TGGTTAAGTTATTAAGGGCGCACGGCGAATGCCTTGGCACTAGGAGCCGAAGAAGGACGGCACTAACACCGATATGCTTCGGGGAGCTGTAAGTGAGCTTTGATCCGGAGATTTCCGAATGGGGGAACCCACTACGTTTAATCGCGTAGTATCTTGACGTGAATACATAGCGTCTTGAAGGCAGACCCAGGGAACTGAAACATCTAAGTACCTGGAGGAAGAGAAAGAAAAATCGATTCCCTGAGTAGCGGCGAGCGAAACGGGAAGAGCCCAAACCAAGAGGCTTGCCTCTTGGGGTTGTAGGACACTCAATACGGAGTTACAAAAGAGCGAGTTAG
>NZ_JBHERJ010000093.1:0-13652 GCF_043359455.1 Lysinibacillus sp. PWR01
TGTTCACTACTCTTTATGGAGGGGTGTTGTCACACATCACTTCTCCACATTGAAAATAAGAGTTTATCCCCTCTAAGAATAAAGATATTGGGCTATTTGATTGCTATGCTAGTATGAAAAAAGTAAAGACATTTTGCAGAATGGTTGATTGGAGTGGAGCCAGCGTCACTCCTAGGGGATTTAGCGTCACAGAGGAGACCCTGGAGCGAACGTTAGTGAGTGAAGCGGCTCATCGGACGCCCCCTGGAAAGGACGCTGGCGGAACGGAAATCAACCCCTCGCCTTGCCAAAAGGTCTTTTTCTGCTAGTGACATGATCTTTTTTCAACAACATGAAGAGCAAATTCACATTTAGAGTGAATTTGCTCTTTCATTATGCATACTCATCCCTTCAAAACATATCTTGAATTGACTGAACATTCTATAAGGGAGGTTTTTAATGGACGCGAAAACTTTTAGACCACGCAATGTGATTTTTATGACGGTCGTTGTAGGTGTCTCTGTGTTAATTGGCCAAGCTATTTATGTCTTGTTTATTGATATACCTTTCCCATAAGAAAGATTTATATCTTTAATTGACTAAGTAAATATTTTTCATTATTAATTATTTCCTGATGATGCGGTTTCCATTTTTGTGCCTCTAGATTATGCTGATAGGCATTTACAAATAACCGTAACTCTCTATATAGCAGACTTAATTGTAAATGAGGAATCCATGTTGAATAAGCCCGCTTTTGGATAGTCATTGTGTCGACAGGAGCTTGTTGCAAGGCTTGAGAGTACCAGTAAATAGCCTCTTTATGTTTTAATTGCTCCATAAAAAATTGGCCCATTCGGCAACATGCTTCTGGCTTTGGTCGATCATATAGGAAGGATTGTAGAATAGCTTGCTGTGCTTGTTGATCATCATGTAAACGTCGATAGCATTCCCCTACATGTAGACAAGCATCAATGCGATCATCTGTAGTGCCTAAGTTGCTATCCAAAAATAGATGGTATTGATTAATAGCTTCTAGGTAACGTTGATGTAATTTTAGTTCATTCGCATAATGAAATGTTTCTCTTGCTGAAAGAGATTGCCCATCCTTTATTAATCCCTCATAAATACGAATATTGCGATGAATATCTTGTGTTAACGGTAAATGGGTGACAGCGATATCACTATGATAGAACTGCCCGGACACCCTTAAATTTTCATGGACAGCACCCTCCCATTGAAAATGATTCGCCCTTTTTACTAGACGATACTTTCGTTCACTACACTCCACTTCTCCATCACAATCAAGCGTCAAATAATAATCCATTGTTACAGCATCAATAGAAGGATATAACGATTGCCTTAGTTGACTGAACTTGTGTTGATCTTCCTTTGTCATGATATCATCAGCATCGAGCCATAAAATATAGTCTTTTGTTGCCTGCTGAAAGGAAAAGTTTCGTGCTTTAGCAAAATGGTCGCACCAGGGAAAGTCATAAATGCGAGAGGTAAAATTTTGGACAATATCTTTCGTACGATCAGTTGAACCCGTATCAATGATGTTGATCTCATCTACTAGGTGCTGAACCGAATCTAAGCATCTTTCAATCGTACATTGTGCATTTCTAACAATCATACATAAACTAATCGTTAACATCTGTCCCCTCCTTAACAATGTTGTAATATGCGCTAATGCAATATTTTATCGAAAAGTTTTTTCGATTATCACCTAACTTTGTAAATTTATCGTGTAAAACAAAAAAACGAACGCGACACACGTTCGTTTTTGCTTAGTGTTGAAAAACAAAACCATCAATAGAATTTTGGTAAAAGGAGAAAATGGATTTCCGTTGCAGGCTACTTGCTTTCCTGTGGGCGAGCGCCGAGCCGCTTCCTCCGCTACCGCTCCGTGTAGGGGCTCGCCTGTCTCGCTATCCCACGGGAGTCAAGTAGCCTTCCAATCCAACCCACAAAAGTGTTACCTTTTTAGCAAAGGTTTTCAAATAAAGTGAAGGTGTTCACTACTCATTTTATGGAGGGGTGTTGTCATTCATCACTTCTCTACATTGAAAATAAAAGCCTATCCTTTTTCTAATTATACAAATCATGGGCTATTTTGATCGCTACCGCTAGTATGAAAGATAAGGAAAAGACACTTTTGCAGAATGGTTGATTGGAGTGGAGCCAGCGTCACTCTTAGGGGATTGAGCGTCATAGAGGAGACCCTGGAGCGAACGGAAGTATGTGAAGCGGCTCATCGGACGCCCCCTGGAAAGGATGCTAGCGGAACGGAAATCAACCCCTCACCTTTCAAACTTGCTTTTTCTGCCGTTGACATCATCTTTTTTCAACAACATGAAAAAACGAACACAACACACGTTCGTTTTTGTTCTAGTATTTGAACTCCTGCTAAATCAAGACAAATATTGCTCACGCCATGTTAACTGTTCTTTGTCTGTAAGCTGTTGCTCTAAATGATGATCCCATTGATTGAGCAATGTATTCCACACTCGTACAAATAATATATCCTGCTCCTTATCATAAAGAACAAATTCTAAACATGGGCTATCATTAATTTGTTGTGCTTCTGTTTGAACAATTTTTGCGATGATTTTTTGCGAGTTACCTTCCTCTTCTTCATCCACTTCCTGTAATGCTGCTATCACCATGGACTCCTCAAACTGTTCCTGTTGTTCAGCCTCTTTGTCAATATAACGATAGAGCTCTGGCAGTTCATCATATTCATCATTATTCGTATCGACAGTAAGAAATGCTTGATGGCAAGGACTAAAGTAAAGCGTGGAGGTTTCTTCCTCTAGTTCTTCTTCAAAAATACCTCGTCCTAGCTGCTGCTGTCCTTTTTCAGTTAGTCTATAGAAGTCGTCTTCGTTCTTCACAAGATTTACTCGAAGCATTAAAGAAAGCAAGTCTTCAATAAATAACGGATCCACTAGCAATAGCTCACTCAATTCCTGTGTGTTTCCAAAATCAGCCTCTTGAATACTAAGCAGAAGCATTGTCATTAAGACATCCATTGTCGAACGGCGAACTGGCTCATAGGTCACATCGACAGTCCGAATGGGGATACACCATTCAGCCATTTTGACAATCTTAATATTGCGATTTTGTTGAAGCTCACGCATTAGTCGTTGCTGCAATTTTGACACTCTACATCACCAATCCTTCATGATTACGCAAGCCATCGTAGGATTTTACTGTCTTTAATAAATTCATATACATCTCTCTTGTCTCTTGATGTTTTGCACGTTTTGCAAACATATCGGCACTTCCTACAAGTAGAAGTAACTCTCTGGCACGAGAAAGAGCAACATTTAAACGACGGTAATCTCTGGCAAAGCCTATGTCTCCACCCTTAGGCGTATTCCGTACCATACTCACTAAAATGACATCCATTTCCATCCCTTGGAATTTATCGACAGTTCCTGTTCTAAATTGCAGATGTGGTAGCTGTAATTCTTGCTGAAGAAGGCGATTAATTTTCTTTACTTGCTCACCGTAGAAACTAATGACACCCACGCTTTTCTGAGCATCGTGTGGCATACGCCCTGCTTCTTTTGCTATCTTCACGGCTTCATTGAGATCTAATAAGATACGGCGAATCGTTTGTAATTCCCCTTCGTTATATCGACTCGTTCCACCTTTTACCTGCTCCTCTAAATAAGGTTTCTCTGTTGGAATATCAATCCATAGTAAATGGTCGTCACGTTTTACAAATTGACCCTCTAAGCCATGATCCCTTGCTGCATCTGAATCTGGCAAGCCACATTGCAAGCCATTTTCTTCTTTCGCATAAAATGGTGTGATACTTTGCATGATTTTCTCATGCATACGGTATTGTAATGCTAGCATTTGCTTATGTGTTGGAGGCAAATTATTAAATAAACGCTCAAATAATGATTCACGCAACAGATTTTTTAATTCCTGTGCACCTTCAAAGTTTGGATTTTCTTCTAGCATTGCCTTTAATGTTTCCTCCAGCGTATCATCCCCCAGTAATGGTGGAAGCTGATGATGGTCACCTACTAAAATAACCTTTTTCCCCTTCAGCATTGGTAAGAGTAATTCTGGTGGTGTTGCCTTTGAAACTTCATCAATAATAACTACATCAAAGGTCGGATAGTTTTCCATAAACTCTTTACTGGCAGAAGCTACGCATGTTGTACCAATAACGTTCGCATGACGCACATACAATTTTCGAATTTCATCTAAATCATACTCTGTTGCGTTTTGTAGTTTTTCACGCCATTGTTCTTGTAGTTTTTGGCGAAGTGGTAGCTGTTTTTCCTGACGTTGTAATGCTTCGATTGCTTGGTTTGCAGCTTGAATAGCTTCCTTCACCTCTTCAGCCGTTCGTTCTGGCGTAGATTGTAAAAGCTTTGTATAAACTGTTAATTGCTTCTCTTTCTTTAATCCAGCTATATTAATGTCTTTTATCTGTTCTTCCATTTGCGTTAACTGTTGTTCTACTTCCTGTAAGTTCGTTTGGACAGTCTGTAGAGAGGCTTGTTTAGGAACGAGCTGTACTTTAGCCTGTTCCACTGCCTCAAGCTGCTTCTTCGCTTGTTGAAGGGACTCACGAGCTTGTGAGGCAAGAACTTTTAAATATTCAACAGATTCTTCTGGCTCCTCAGTAATCTGAAAGGCGTTTGCTAATTGTTGTAAACGCTCAGTATGCTGTAAAAATGGTTGGAGCTGTCGCTGGTAACTTTGCACGTCAAAGCTAGTTATTGCACACTCCTGATGAATTAAAGTTACTAGATTTTTACGAAAAGATTCGTATTCCTGATCTTTATGCTCTTGTTGTTGCTTTAGTGCTATTCCCTTTTGCCAAACAAAATCACGTCGCATATATAGCCCCAGTAAATAACTTTCGATAACATCATTTGCTGGTGCTTGACCATCTTGAAACGTCGTGTTTAGTTGAGCGAATACCCCTGTAAGGTTTTGCAACGAAAATGATTGGACGGGCTGTAATCTACTTTTAGCAAGGGCACGTTCCTTCACTTCATGTGTAACTAAAGCCTCTAGCTTGGCAATTGCTTTTTGTAAGCGAGCATTAATCGTTGACCATGCCTCTAAATCCTTTGCATCTTCCAAATGCTGCAAGCGCCCTATTTGCTGCGAAAGTACATGAGAGGGGCGAATTTGATAATGTTGTAAAAAACGCTGGATAAGCTCAAAAGAAGTTAAGGTGTATATATACTTTTGTGCTTCCTTCATGATGACTAGACGATTACTTTCGATGTCATATTTCTGCTGTATCTCTTCAAATTGCTGTGTTAACTGGTGCTTTTGCTCTTGCAGTTCTTTATATTGAGCAGCAGCCTCTAGTTGTTCCACCTTTTCTGAAGTTTCCTGAATCGCATGCTGTAGTTGCTCGACTGAAGGATAATCAGCAAGTGTCTGTTCAAGCTGCTGCACAATCGGCTCAATTTGTGCGAGCTGTTTCTCATAATGCTCTTTTTGCGCTTCACATGTTTGTTGCTCTGTTTTAGCAGCCTTCAATTCTTTTTTTAATACTTGAATCTCCTGCTGTAAAATAGGTTCTTCAATAGCTGCCTGCTCTTTTGCGGCTATATCCTGTGTTAATTGCTCTAGCCATTGCTCTAATTTCGCTAGCTCATCTTTTGCTTTTACAAGATTTGCTTCTAGTTCTTGCTGACGCTCTGGAAATATTGTAATTGCTTCTTCAATCGCAGCAAGTGTCTGCTCACGCCACTGAAGCGCAACATTTTCCTCTATAAATTTTTTACCCTCTTCCTCAATACTTTCCGTTCTACCATAGCGTAAAATTCGTATTTCTTGATTGGACAACAAACGTCCTAATGCATTATCCACTGCTAAATTCGACTGTGAGGCAACAAGTGTTTTTAAGCCTGCTTTAACATTTTGCTGACAAATCTCTGAAATAACAGTCGTTTTCCCCGTACCTGGTGGACCTTGAATGACATATAAATCCTCAACAGATAATGCGCCTAAAACGGCTCGTCGCTGATATTCATTTAAATTATTGTGAAACTCAATATCTTCTCGTAGCTTGGATGCGCGAACTGTCGGACGTCGCTCAAACAGTATTGTTTCTAAATTAGGGTTTACTGCCTCACCCTTTTCTAGCTTTGTAAAACCATTACGTAGTCGTCGAATTTGGCTTAATGTTGCAAAATTACTAAAGCTTGCTTGTTTTGAACGAAGGTTCAGCTGATCCTTGCGAGCCAAGTCCTGTATGAAAGGTTTTAAATCAATTTCAACCGTTTGCTTTCCTGCATTCGCCTTTAAAACCTGCCCAATTTCGCCACGAACTCCTTGAATGTTTACACTTAAATCCTCTAGCTTTTTCCACTCTTTACTCTTTATGTAGGGACATACAATGGTTAAGCGTGTGAAGTCTTCATTGAAGTAGCTTTGCTTAAATTCTGTATGAATATCATCAATGGTTGCATCTCGTTCTTGAATTTTTAGATAGCCTTCCCAGCTGGCTATACGTTTTTTTACATACTCTGTACGTTCTTCTGCTATCGGTAGCTGTCTTATTTTCGTATGAAGCTCAAGTGGAATACCTGCTCCATTATTAGACTTTGTCACAAATTGCAATGCGGCTGCTAAGCGACGATTTGTGTTGATAGGTCCACGCATATGGACAAATCGAATATTGGTTGCCAGCAATCCATCCACCTTCAACACACAATCCATAATGACCGTTTTCTCAGCAAGAACATCGTTTAATTTATCATTGTCCTCCGCATTAAAATAGATGGATAAAAAGGTTTCACCAACTGTTTTTGCTTTTCGTTTTTCAATATAGACAGTAAAAGATCTTTGTAACGCAAAAAAGGCATGCTCGTTTGCTGAGCATTCCTCTACCGCTTCCTTCGCCTTATTGGTCAAAATAAGATTACAGCGTTGTTTTTCTAGTAAAGCGATGTCCTGCATGAGCAGCCCTCCTTCCTGAGTCACTAAAGTTTTATTTTATCACATCCTAAAACAATACTTACAAAGAAAAATCCCCTGCACAGTGATTTCTTACCACCGTACAAGGGCTATCTTAATGTTGATCAATCGTTTCCTTCGGCAAGTTCTTGCTCATTTCACAATATTGAACAAATACACGAGCTAATTCACGTAAACGATTATGAACGTCTTCATCGACAATGTTATTATCGGCATCAAAATGTGATGTATGTGTATATACATAGTTTGGCGTAACAAGGGCTCGGAAGTAGTCTAAAATAGGTTTTAGTTGATTTTCGACTACAAGATGATGCTGGTATGTGCCGCCATTTGCAACAATGGATACGGGCTTATAGCGCATCGTTTTAGGGTGTAAGAAGTCAAAAGCATTTTTCAAAACACCTGGAATGGACGCTTGGAAAATAGGCGTTGCAATAATGTAAGCGTCTGCTTCCTCGAATTGTTGAATCATTTTTTTCATATCATCATTTAATGGTGAACCATCCACAATTTGATGCTTATATTGACTAAAATGCATCATTTCTAACTCGAAACTAGCATCTAATTCTTTAATATATTGCTCCACTTGCTCTAAAATAACACCAGTTTTACGACCAAACATAGTGCCATCAACGAGTAAAATTTTCATCTTTACTTTGCCTCCACATTCATCTTCTACAATAATATTGTAACAAATGAAAAGTGGCTCGGAAAGGATTGTATGACAATCGATATAAATTCAGTCTTTAGACGGAACGACAAAATTAATCCCTAAATTCATTGTCCTGATCACGATGTCGGAAATGGACTTCCTTATCAATGACCGTTTCCTCAAGCTTATATTTATCTCGATTAATAACAACATCGCGATTTACTTTCTCGCCTTCATTCAGCTTATCCCAATTAAATAATATCTCTCTTGAAACGTCCTCTTCTGGTACTTCAGGATACTCTAATGTTGCCAACTCGTCTGATGGATAAATAGTGACTGGCTGTTGTTTACCGTATAGGGCAATGATAATCATAGCCTTTGCTACTTGTGTGGCTTCTATTGCTCTAGAGCGTTTTAAAGGTCCAATTAATATAGGCTGTGCAAGCTTTAATAATTTTTCTCCCGCCTTTTCCCCTAAACGAAATTCATCACGATTCCCTACTAAGAGTGAGGGTCGAATAATGGAAAGTCTTTGTAAACCTAGTTCCTCTAAATCACGCTCAAGTTTTCCTTTAACCCGATTATAGTAAAATGGAGAATTCTCATTGGCTCCCATTGCCGTAATCACAAGAAAATGAGGGATTCCCCGTTTTTTTGCTAAAGAAGCAATTGCTAATGGGTATTCAAAATCAACCTTTTCAAACATGTTACGAGAGCCTGCCTTTTTGATGGTTGTACCTAAGCAACAATACAACTCATGAGCAAATCCAATATCGTTTTCTTCTATTCTATCAAAATCACGAATTTTCACTTCTAACTTTGGATGCGTAAAAGTTAGCTTTCTTCGTGCAATTACTGTTACTGAAATATACTCATCATTTCCACATAATTGTTCAACCAGAGCAGAGCCAGTTAAACCAGTCGCCCCTACAACAATCGCTGCACGCATACTCATTTTTCTCCCGTCCTTCTACATATTGATAGTGTATCAATTACGTCTCAGTCTAAAAGCATCCAGATTTTTTCGAGCTTGCTCTACAAGCTCTCCTTCCAAATCCGTGATATCCTGCGTAGGCTTTATCTTGACACATTAGATGATAAATAAACAATCATCTCTCCTCTTTTTGCAGAGGAATTTTTCTGAATCAAGATAAAGACTTTCAAGTTTGTATGTATCTTTCCTACAATTGACCTTACTATCTATATCGACCATTTTTTGATGATTAAAACAGATTAAAGATAGCTATTTTAGAAGATTCCTCTAGAGGCATTCATTATCAAATCCTAAATTTTACACATACTTGCTCTTTCTTCACCATAATTTAAAGAGACAGAGGAAAGGATGGGATACATTTGCAAAAAGAAACACACGCAATTGAACCAAAAAAAACGATTGTTTTCATTATTGAAAGCTGTATTGATAAAGGGCTGTATCCTTTTGAACGGGTTTCAACATTAGCTAAGCTACTTACGAATGAGAAGGTTTTTATATTTGTAAAGACTCCTTCAAATGACGGAATCCAAATTTTAATGAATGAAGGAATTTCTCCTATTTTATTTGATCACTTTAACGAATTGCCTAAGCAAATCAAAGGACTTCAACCTGATTTAATTGTTAGAGATGGGCGGAATTCTGAAGGCTGGCAAGTAGAGGATTTACGACCTTTCTGCAAAACAATTATTCACTTCGATGATTTTGGTGAAGGTGGCCAAGCCTGTGATTGTGTATTACTAGCACTCTATCAAGAAGTGAAAGATTATTTACCATCGCATTATCTTGGTGGAAGCTTTGTTTTTGCCCTACCAGAAGCCTACCAACAATTTGATGACGTTCCTGATAGTAAAACACCTGAAAACCCGCCTCATATCGTCGTTGCTTTTGAGGATGGGGACGAGCATAATTTAACTTATCGAACACTTCGACACTTAACTCAACTACAAATACCACTACAAATTACAGTTATGATCGACGACAGCTATCGCCATGCAACGGATGACTTACAAATGATGGTGCTTAGTCGTCGCAATACTGCCATTCTTCGAGATAAAAATGCACTCCTCAAACTACTACCTAAAGCAGATGTCATTATTTGTAATGCTAACTATACGCCTTATAAAATTGCCTCTTACGGAGTGCCATGCATTACACTTGCACAAACTGAAGCTGAGCTTTTACATGCTTTCCCTCGGGAGCACAACGGCTTTATTCATCTAGGACTTGGCCGTAAAATGAAGCAATCACAAATCCAAAATGCTGTTATGGAGTTTCTTTTACACGAAGCTCGCAGTGAACGAGCAGTGAGAAAACAGCGACAACTCAATCTTGCTAGTAATAATGAAACACTTCAAGCATTACTCTTAGATTTTGCTTATGATCGTCATAATATCGCTTCTACTTAGTGCTACTTCGAAGATGATTATGATACAATATATAAGAATTTTTCACTCCAATTCCTCTTATAGAAGTTGGGACATAAGTAAATTCAACCAGTACCCGATTGATTTTAATGAATAAGCGGTGGGGGATTAGCAAAACCTCCATCGCTTTTACACGCATTCACTATAAAAATATTCTCAAAAGGAGCAGTCATTATGCCAACAAAAAGTGATATTGAATATCAAATTAGAGAGTTAAAAATGGACTATATGAATTTACAAGGTGATATAGAAAAATTGGAGTCTACTGGGCATAACGATCAGGTAGCAAAAGCAGAGCAACGTCTTGCAAATATGGAAGCTCAATTGGCTGAACTTAACAAGCAGCTTGCAGAACTATAAAATGTAAACAAGAAAGACAGTTGGAGGAACAGACATGGCAATATTAACAGTAGAAAATTTAGGTCATTCTTTCGGTGATCGTACACTCTTTAAAGATGTATCGTTTCGATTAGTGGAAGGTGATCATATTGGGCTTGTAGGAGCTAATGGTGTAGGTAAATCTACATTAATGGGTATCATTACAGGTCAAACGATCCACGATACAGGAAAAGTCGAATGGCTTCCTGGTACACACTATGGTTATCTAGACCAACATACAGTACTGACGGCTGGTAGAACAATGCGTGAAGTGTTACGCGATGCCTTTTTACCATTATATAAAAAAGAAGAAGAACTGAATGAAATTACAGGCAAGATGGCAGACGCAACGCCAGAAGAATTAGAAGTACTATTAGAACAAATGGCAGAAGTGCAGGATGCATTAGATGCAGGAGATTTTTATTCACTAGATATGAAAATTGAAGAGGTGGCACGTGGACTTGGCCTGGATGCCATTGGCTTAGAGCGTGATGTAGCTGCTCTTTCTGGTGGACAGCGCACAAAGGTGTTACTCGCTAAGCTTTTATTAGAAAAACCAAAAGTGCTTTTACTAGATGAGCCTACAAACTATCTTGATGAGGAACATATTACTTGGCTGAAAATCTATTTAAAGAACTATCCATATGCTTTCCTTCTAATTTCACATGATACAGAATTTATGAACGAAACAGTGGATGTCATCTTCCAACTGGAATTTTCAAAATTAACTCGTTATACTGCAACATACGAAAAATTCCTAGAACTTGCTGAAATCAATAAACGCCAGCATATTGAAGCCTATGAAAAGCAACAGGATTTCATCAAGAAACAAGAAGATTTTATTGCCAAAAACAAGGCACGTTACTCCACTACCGGTCGTGCAAAATCTCGTGCTAAGCAGCTTGATCGTTTAGAGCGAATTGATCGCCCAGAAACAGCTGTAAAACCAGAATTCGGTTTTAAAGAAGCACGTTCATCTAGCCGCTATGTTGTGGAGGCCGAAAGCTTAGTCATTGGTTACGATAAAGACAAGCCATTGCTTCCCCCACTATCCTTTGCTATTGAACGAGGAGAGAAAATTGCTTTAGTCGGTATGAACGGTGTGGGTAAATCCACTTTATTAAAAACAATGTTAGGTAAAATTAATGCGCTTGGTGGGAAAGTAATTCGAGGTGACTACCTGTATCCTTCTTACTTTGAACAGGAAGTAAAAGCAGAGAAAATCACACCGATTGATGATGTTTGGAATGCCTTCCCTTCTATGGAACAAGCCCAAGTACGTGCAGCTTTAGCAAGAGCTGGTCTAAAAACTGACCATATTACACGTCCGCTTAATTCATTATCTGGTGGCGAGCAAGCTAAAGTTCGTTTATGTAAATTAATGATGGAGGAAGCGAACTGGCTTCTATTCGACGAACCGACAAACCATTTAGATGTAGATGCAAAAAATGAATTAAAACGTGCCATGAAAGAATTTAAAGGTACCATTGTGCTAGTAAGTCACGAACCAGATTTCTATGAAGGACTCGCAACAAAAGTCTGGAATGTTCAAGATTGGTTTACATCTGGACAACAAAGCCAAGACTAATTATTTCAAGGGCAGCTCCAACATGTTATGGGGCTGCTCTTTTAAATTTTTTTAAATTTCAATGTATAATTATCCTCATTTAAACATACTATAATCAGTGGACTAACAATTTTACTCCTGCTTCCAACTAACTCTCTCCTAAGAGATAAACTCAGAATTCTAGTAGTCCCTATTAACTCATCATGAATTTTTATAGCTTAAAAAAGTCATCTCCAGTGACATCAGCAACGTTAACATAAACTTACATCATTGTAAGCTGAATAAACGAAACTTTTTATGCTTATCTTCGTATATTTTAATATAACTGAAAAAATACTAATTCGATTGAGAAATTTTTTCAATTAACTATTGATTTATATATAGCTTACTAGTAAGATATATATATAAACTATTAACTTACTAATAAGCTATTTATAAAATATAATCTAAAAAAGAAAGCGAGGAATGAAGAATGACAGTTACAATTTACTCACAAGCGAGCTGTTCTTCATCCAGAAAAGCACTTAAATGGTTAAAAGATCACAACATAGAATATAAAGAAAAACGTATTACATCTCACCCACTTACACTTGCAGAATTCAAAGAAATTCTAAGCATGACTGAAGATGGCACAGATGAAATCATTGCAACAAACTCAAATGACTTTAAAAACTTAAATATCGACATCGACCAACTTTCTATTCAAGAGCTATTTGCCATTATTCAAGCACACCCAAGAATGTTGCGTAGCCCTATTATAATAGATGAAAAACGTATTCAAGTTGGTTACAATGAGATGGACATCCGTCGTTTTATCCCACGTAAAGTACGTGCTTACGAATTAAATGCGATGACAAGATTGGCACAAGAAAGTTAAAACAGTTTTGGAGATGACCTTCTATGGATCAAGAAAAACAAAAAGCCATTACCTCGTTGTTTGAAGTCGTTTCATCTATTGAGCGTAAGTGGGCAAACGAGTGGAATAATCATAATGTACTCGGCTTTTCAAAATCCCATATTTTAATTTTAGACTACTTATCGCAGGAGGGCCCAAAACGCCCTTCTGCTATTGCTGAGCGGTTAAAAGTAACTACTGGTGGAGTCACTGTTTTAACAACGAAGCTAATTAATGCTGGCTTTATTGAAAAAACACAGCATGCCACAGACCGCCGAGCTTCTCAACTAATCATTACTGCTGACGGTGAAACCATATTAAAAGAATCTCGTCAACAAGTGAGTGAAATCATTAATAATATGTTTGGTATGCTTACAGCAGAGGAACTGCAAACCTTACGAACTATTTTTTCTAAATGTTTACTGGATGTTGAGACAAATCGGTCAGAATAAAGGACATACAATAAGAAGATGATGTCAACGGCAGAAAAAGCAACTTTGCAAGGCGAGGGGTTGATTTCCGTTCCGCCAGCATCCTTTCCAGGGGGCGTCCGAGGAGCCGCTAAATCCCCTAGGAGTGACGCTTGCTCCACTCCAATCAACCATTCTGCAAAGTGTCTTTACTTTTTTTCATAGTAGCATAGCGATCATATAGCCCATTATCTGTATTCTTAGCGGGGATAAGCTTTTATTTTCAATGTGGAGAAGTGATGTGTGACAACACCTCTTCATAAAGAGTAGTGAACACCTTCACTTTATTTGAAAACCTTTGCTAAACTTTTGTGGGTTGGTGTGGAA
>NZ_JBHERJ010000094.1:0-36600 GCF_043359455.1 Lysinibacillus sp. PWR01
TTAAAACAGTCAGTTGCATACTGGCTGTTTTTTATTTTATAAAAAGAGGCTGGGACAGAACTAAGTAGGACCTTCTTCAAGCCGAATAGTCTCTAAGTTAACAAAACATGATAACTAGAAAAACCGAACTATTCCGAAACACTTCGTGAGCGTTTCAGTGGATAGTTCGGTTTTTTTGTTGGCTGAAACACTTTTTTTCCAGCCTCTTTAAAAAAATCGTTTATCTAACTAGCTTTATTCAAAATAGGTGAGCTATCCTTCTGCTTTAGTAGCTTCAATGACATTCATATATATAAACCATCACTTAAAAGGCTATAAAATAATGAGTTCCTTAGGAGAGTGGGTGATTACTTCCACACCTTCTTTTGTAATGATAACATCATCTTCGATACGGACACCACCTACATTTGGTATATAAATACCCGGTTCTACTGTTAGTACCATATTCTCTTCTAAAATATCTTTACATACGGTAGACATAAATATATTTTCATGGATATCTAAACCTATACCATGTCCCGCACCGTGTCCGTAATTTTGTCCATAGCCTTTTGCAGTGATATAGTCTCGTGTATAACTATCTGCCACTTGTCCAGTAATACCAGCCTTCATATTAGAAAGGGCATGTTGTAAGGAATCATGGACTATTTGATAGACTTCTTTTAATTGCTCTAATGGTTCTCCAACAGCAATCGTTCTTGTCATATCTGAACGATAACCTTGATAATAAGCACCAAAATCCATTGTCAACATATCACCTTGCTCCACTATTTTAGAGGATGCTACGCCATGTGGAAGTGCTGAACGATGGCCAGAAGCAATAATCATATCGAAGGCTGCGCCTGTTGCACCATTTTTCCGCATATGAGACTCTAATTCATGGGCAATCTCAAGTTCAGAAATACCTGGTTTGATGAATGTCAAAATATGATTAAATGCCTCATCGGATATCCATGCGGCTTTCTTAATTATTTCAATTTCTTCTGGTGTTTTAATCATTCGTAAATCTTCTACAATAGTAGACAATGGCTTTAATGTAGCTGTCAATTTACTCTTCATTAATTGATAACCGTGATAAGTAACATGATGTTGCTCAAAACCAACTGTTTGAATGGATTCCTGTTCGAAAATCTCCTGAATGGTTTCATATAAACGGTTGCGATCAATCTCTAATACTTCAAAAGTGGTACATTGACTTGTTGCTTGCTGTGTATAGCGGAAGTCTACTAATAAAAGTGCGCGAGTCTTCGTTATGATAACTGTTCCTGCACTACCTGTAAAACCTGTTAGATAGCGACGATTTTGAGCATTGGTAATAATCATTGCATCGGTAGTATGTGCCTGTAGGGCCTCTTGTAATTGTGTTAGTTTTGACATGTTATTTTTCCCCCTTTAAAGTTAAATATACTGCAAAATTTGCATCATGTTTAGAGTATATATGAAAATAGACGTTGTTTGTGTGGATAATTCATTGCAGGGTAAATCCTATCCCTTGATAAAACCGAGTGGGCAAATATATTAAGAGAAAATATGAAAATAAATGTTGCATATCTAGTTTTTTTATGATATATTTATAAATGTCTTAAAGAGGTCCCGTGGTGTAGCGGTTAACATGCCTGCCTGTCACGCAGGAGATCGCCGGTTCGATCCCGGTCGGGACCGCCATTTAAATTGATATTACAGTCCTTATGATTTTACATCATAAGGGCTTTTTTGTTTGATTGGGATATTTATCCAATTCATCATGTAGAAGCTTATTAGCAAAATTGAGTAGAAATTACATGACAAGTGACTAACTCCTAAAGGATCAACATCTCCTAGTAGAAACAAAGGGGCTAAAAGTATAACATTCTGTATCGTCTCTAAGACCAACCTCCCTTTATTTTTTCACAAATAACATCTATTTCCCTAAAAACATATCAACCGTATCTAGAAAACAGCTAAATCCTTGTGAAATAATCGATAATATTGCCATGAACCTACCAAATTTCATCTATTTAACATTATCTAAAAATAGTAAAAATTACCGATAAATGATAGCGTTTCTATAAGGTAAAATTAGATGTGTTTCTAATAGAAAGATTATGGGTAAAAATGTAGAAGTAATCGGATTGGCTACGGAGGTGTTAATATGAGCAAAGATTATTCTTTTAAAAGTCTTTATTTACCTTTGCTTATTGGTTCCATGATAATGATGGTAGGCTGTGGAGATCCTATTATAGAGATTGAAGAATCAAATGCGTATCACTGGCAAAAAAATATGAACGAAGTAGAATTCGAGAAATTAAAAAATGATATGTCATATATTGAAGTAGTCGAAGCAGCAGGAGGCGCAGGAAAAAAGATTAAAAATAATGAATATCGTTGGAATGATGAGATCTTGATGACACAGGCCTATATAGTGAAGTTTAAGGATGATAAACTGATTGGCAAAGAAATCATAGCAGTAAAAGGTCATTCCAACAGATAAATAGTTGACACGTCTTCGTAAAAGAAGGCGTGTTTTTGTTTTCATTCTAATTAGCTAGCTATGTCATAGAATTGGGCTTCTGAACGACTACAAACTAAGTAAGACATAAATGATATTGGATGCTTTGAACATTTTCGCTAGTTTAGGTAAACTAGAGATAATGTAGTGATGAGAGGAAAAATGAGAATGTATGAAATAATCATGAATTCAGTTGATGATACAGAACGTTTTGCCATGGCACTTGCCAATTTACTAGAAGCTCAAGATACGATTACATTAGAAGGGGATTTGGGTGCAGGCAAAACAACATTTACGAAGGCCTTAGCAAAGGGCCTTGGTGTGAAAAGAACAGTCAACAGTCCAACATTTACGATTGTTAAACAGTATGAAGGACGATTACCCTTCAATCATTTAGATGTTTATCGTCTGGCTGAAAGTGACGAGGACCTAGGTTGGGATGAATTATTTTATGGAGATGCGGTATCAGTAGTAGAGTGGGCACATTTAATTGAACAGGATTTGCCACAGCATCGATTAGCAATAGAGATTTACCGAATCGGAGACAATGAACGACGCTTTGTGTTAATACCTAGTGGGGAACGCTATGAGGCACTATGTGAGGAGCTAATGAAATGATTTGGTTAGGAATAGAAACAGCGAATACACCACTTTCCATTGCCATTGTGAGGGATGGAAAAGTGGTAGCCGAGATGGTACAAAATATAAAATTAACGCATTCTGCAGGAGCGATGCCAGCTATTGAAGAGATACTAGCAAGAGTAGGCTTACAGGCAAGTGACTTGGATGCGATTGCAGTGTCTGAAGGGCCGGGTTCGTATACAGGTGTCCGTATAGGTGTAACATTAGCGAAAACCCTAGCATGGACATTACAGATACCTTTAGTTGGTGTCGCTAGTTTAAAGGCATTAGCTGCAAATGCCGCCCTTTATAATGGATTAATCTGTCCAATTTTTGATGCAAGAAGAGGCAATGTCTATACGGCTGTTTATCAAGGAGTGACATTAGAGACTCTTGTGGAGGATCATCATGCACATATCGCTGATTTATTAGAGCGTTTAAAGGCACTAGATGCACCTATTTTATTTATAGGAACAGATGTTGATATATTTTGGGATAACATTGTGGAGGTGCTTGGTGATAACGCAGTACGTGCACCGTTTAGTTTTGACTTGCCACGTGCAACGGAAGTTATTCGTGTAGCGACTAAAGTGGAGTTACCGAGTGTTGAAGCTACTCATCACTTTGTCCCACAATATAAACGAATTGCAGAGGCTGAGGCTAATTGGCTGAAAGAACAGAAGGAGAAGGAACATGAGTAGGAATGTAACTTATCGTAAAATGGTTTCTGATGATGTACCAGCAGTTTATGAAATTGAAGTAGCTTCATTTCCTATACCCTGGACGCTGGATTCCTTTTACTATGAAGTGCATGAAAATCAGTATGCTCATTATGTGTTGGCTGTGGATGCAAATGGCAGTATTATTGGTTTTTGTGGGATGTGGATGGTAATAGATGCAGCCCAAATTACGAATGTAGCTGTTATGGAGGCAGCACGTGGTCGAGGTATCGGCGAGGGATTAATGCGTGAGGCGATGCAAATAGCTCGTTTACATGGAATGGAGGTTATGACATTGGAGGTACGTGTAACGAACACCGTTGCACAAAATCTTTATCGCAAGCTTCAATTCCAAGATGGTGGCATACGGAAAGGCTATTATACTGATAACGGGGAGGATGCCCTTGTCATGTGGGTGAATTTATAATGAATAATGGAATGATATTAGCAATAGAATCGAGCTGTGATGAAACAGCTGCAGCAATTATTCGAAATGGTCATGAAATTGTGTCGAATGTTGTTGCTTCTCAAATAGAGAGTCATAAGCGTTTTGGTGGCGTTGTCCCTGAAATTGCATCACGTCATCATGTAGAACAAATTACGATGGTGATTGAAGAAGCATTAGCTCAAGCAAACTTAAAGCCAGCAGATTTAGATGCTGTTGCTGTTACAGAGGGTCCGGGTCTTGTAGGAGCATTGTTGATTGGCATTAATGCGGCGAAGGCTTTTGCATTTGCGAACAACTTACCAATTGTTGGCGTACATCATATTGCAGGACATATTTATGCCAATGCACTTGTTCAGCCAATGGAGTTCCCCTTATTAGCACTTGTAGTATCAGGTGGTCATACAGAGCT
The DNA here is from genome assembly GCF_043359455.1 of Lysinibacillus sp. PWR01. NCBI lineage: Bacteria > Bacillati > Bacillota > Bacilli > Caryophanales > Bacillaceae > Lysinibacillus > Lysinibacillus sp. PWR01. The sequence continues at coordinate 4,686 of NZ_JBHERJ010000094.1, forward strand.
TGTGTATATGAAGGAACATGGCTCTTTTGAGGTCATTGGTGAAACACGAGATGATGCAGCTGGTGAAGCTTATGACAAAGTGGCGCGTGTTTTAAACTTACCTTATCCTGGTGGACCACACATTGATCGACTTGCTCATGAGGAAGGAGAGCCTGTACCTTTTCCGAGAGTATGGTTGGAAGAGGATTCATATGATTTTAGCTTTAGTGGTTTAAAATCAGCGGTCATTAATTATAAACATAATATGGATCAACGAGGTGAAGCTATTTCACCAGCGGCTGTTGCCAAGGGCTTTCAGGAAAGTGTTGTCGAAGTGCTGACAGCTAAAACATTGCGTGCTGCTCGCGAGTATCAGGTGAAACAGGTTATTGCAGCTGGTGGTGTAGCAGCGAATAAAGGTTTGCGAACTTCTTTGGAGACCGTATTTGCAGAGGAAGGTATCCCGTTTTTTGTACCACCCCTTAAATTGTGTACTGATAATGCGGCAATGATTGGCGCAGCAGCGATGCCGATGTTTGAGGCTGGCATTCGAGGAAACTTAATGATGAATGGACGCCCAGGAATGGAGTTAAAATCCTGGATATAGTATAGGAAAGAGGTATCTATATTTTTAGATATCTCTTTTTAATTGTCGAATAATTGTTGATAAATAAGAACTGTGGTAAGAGAATGTAAGTATCAAACAACAAAATTGACAAATTTTTCAGAAAATTATCCACAGGTAAAGGAGCGAACTAAATAGCGAACACGCGTACTTATGCACAAAATGTTGATAACTTGTGCATAACTTGTGATTATTCAATATGTAGTAGCGTGTTTTATACGATACAATGTGGATAAAATAATTTTTAATTGTGGACAGTGTGGAAAACTCTGTTGATATGTTGGTATTACTAGATTTATAGTGTGAATAAAACTGTGGGCATTTTTTGTCGAAAAATAGCACTTGACCAATATATATGAAAAATGAAGACAAGTAAAGAAAAAGCCATGTGACCCGTCACATGGCTTACATCAATTACATATTAATACTTTCAAGTTCTTCATTTAACTCAAGCCATTCTAATTCTAATAGCTCATGCTGTTCTTTAGCAGTTGCTAATTCGTCTTGGAGATTTGAAATTTTTTCATGGTCTGTGAAAATGGCAGAGTCGCACAAAGCTTCCTCTAAGCTTGCAACAATAGCTGTCGTTCCTTGCATCTTGCTTTCTAAATCTTCGATCATACGTCTAATTTGACGTTCACGTTTTTTTGCTTCTTTATCAATTTTAGATGTAGACGCTTTATCAGGTTGCTCTTGCTGTACTTGTGTTTGGGAGGTAGCATTCATTTGTGCTAGCTCCAATAGTTCCTGCTTTTTCTCTACATAATAATCATAGTCACCTAAATATTCAAATGACCCGGTTCCAGATAACTCCACCACTTTCGTGGCGATACGATTAATGAAGTAGCGGTCATGTGAGACAAATAGAAGCGTACCAGGGTAATCAATCAAAGCATTTTCTAAAACCTCTTTGCTATCTAAGTCTAAATGGTTAGTAGGCTCATCGAGAATTAAAAAATTAGCCTTTTGCATCATTAATTTTGCAAGTGCAAGGCGTGCTTTCTCACCGCCCGATAAAGAGGATACGGCTTTATCCACATCTTCACCACTAAAAAGAAAACGTCCCAATACGGTGCGAATATCTTTTTCGTTCATAAGTGGCCATTCATCCCATAACTCTTTCAAGACACTCTTATTGCTTGATAGCTTTGCTTGCTCTTGATCATAATAGCCGATTTGTACATTCGTCCCATAACGAATACCACCTGCAAGAGGGGCTAAATCTTTCACAATCGTTTTTAATAATGTCGATTTACCAACTCCGTTTGGTCCAACAAGGGCTATACGATCCTCGCGAAAAGAGCGAAGGTTAATCCCACTAGAAATGGTACGATCATTATAACCAATTGTTAAATCATCGACGGATAAAACATCATTTCCACTTTGACGTTCAATCGTGAAACCAAAACTAGCGGATTTCTCATCACCATCTGGCGATTCCATCCACTCTGTTCGTTCAAGCATTTTGCGTCGACTTTGTGCCATTTTTGTTGTAGAGGCACGTGCAATATTTTTTTGGATAAAATCCTCTAGCTTGGCCTTTTCATCTTGCTGACGCTCATAGAGCTTGACATCACGCTCATAATTTTTAGCTTTTTCATCTAAATAAGCACTATAATTACCTGGATATTTTGTGACACGATGACGGGATACTTCGTAGACAATAGAAACAACTTGATCTAAGAAGTAGCGGTCATGGGAAACAATTAAAATAGCGCCTTCATAGCTCTTTAAATAGGATTCCAACCAAGATAGTGTTTCGATATCTAAATGGTTAGTAGGCTCATCCAGAATTAAAAGGTCTGGTTTACTAAGTAAGAGCTTAGCAAGTGCTAAACGTGTGCGTTGGCCACCAGATAAGGAACTGATGGGTTTGGCATAGTCTTCGGAATAAAATTGCATACCATGAAGGACTGACCGTATGTCTGATTCATATTGATAGCCACCTGCATCTTTAAACGTATGCTGTAATTGATCGTATTCCGACATAACTTTCGCATACATAGTAGGATTTTCATAAACAGTAGGATCAGCCATTTGTTGTTCAAGTGAGCGTAGCAGCTGTTCTTGGGCTAGAAGAGATTCGAAAATAGTCATCATTTCATTCCAAATTGTTAGCGTAGAGTTTAATCCTGCATGTTGCTCTAAATAGCCTATTTGAATATCCTTTGGGATAATGATATCACCTGAATCATAGGACATTTGACCAGCAATTATTTTTAATAAAGTAGATTTACCTGCACCGTTTCGTCCTACTAAGGCAACGCGGTCACGGTGTTGAACTTCTAATTTAACACCACTTAAAATTTCATCTGCAAGAAAGGATTTAGTTAGTTGATTGACCTGTAAAACAATCATTCTTGACACCTCAATTCTACCTTAGTGTAATGGATGAACGATTTGCATGCAATGTCCGTGCTTTACTTATTCCTAGCAGTCATGTAAGATTGAAACGATTTCTTTTTAGTTAGCTGCGTAAAAGGCGCCATTAACTAAAGAGAAATACAGCAGGGGATTGCAAAAATGTTGTATATTGTTAAGGATGAATGTATTAAAATTAGTAGTTATAGACAGTAAAATTGATGGAGGTACATCATAAGGAGGAAAAAGTTTGAAACAAGAATTAAAAATTCCACAAGCCACTACAAAAAGACTTCCTCTTTACTATCGATTTATTCAAAACTTTGCACAAGAAGGTATGGAACGTATTTCGTCGAAGGAATTGAGTGAAGCGATGAAAATAGATTCTGCAACTATTCGCCGTGATTTTTCTTATTTTGGTGCACTTGGAAAAAAAGGATATGGCTACGATGTGCAGCATCTATTACAATTTTTTAGCCAGACGCTTGATCAACATGAAACGACAAAAGTAGCGTTAATTGGTGTGGGGAATTTAGGTAGTGCATTATTAAAATATAATTTTCAAAAAAACCATAATACACATATTGTGGTAGCATTCGATTCCAAAGCACCGAAGGATGGCAAAATGATTAGCAACATCCCGGTTTTTCATCCAGATTTATTGGAAGAAAAATATGCAGAATACGGTGCAGAGCTTGCTATTTTAACCGTTTCACCACGCTCCGCTCAAAAAATGGCGGACCGCTTAGCGGCCATGAATGCAAAGGGAATTTTAAACTTTACGCCAGAGCGTTTAACGGTACCTGATAGAATGCAGCTCCTAACCATTGATTTATCGGTAGAGTTACAAGCGCTTATTTATTTAATACGTAATCAGGAAGAGTGAAAACAATACATATTTTCCAGTGTAATTCACCGTTTCTGTCAAATAGATAATTTAAATAAAATGCGGTCAAATCAGTGAGAGTGACGAAAAACTTTCACATATAATTAGTTAGCAAAATGGCGAAATATGCGTTAAAATGATGGATATAAAGAGGAGGTGGCTGTAATGGGTGGTATTGGTCCTATGAGCCTCATTATTATCGGAGTTGTCGCGTTACTAATTTTTGGTCCTAAAAAGTTACCAGAGCTAGGTAAGGCATTTGGTTCAACACTACGTGAATTCAAAAATGCTACTAAAGGTTTAGCCGACGAAGATGATGATGATAAGAAAAAGAAAGAACTAGATAAGTAAGTTAGGATGTTTGAGGAATGAACCCAAAAGATCTAACTGTTATTGAGCATATAGAAGAATTAAGAAAACGGCTGTTCATTGTTGCCGTTTTCTTTGTTCTAGCTATGGCCGGCGCATTTTTTGTCGCAAAGCCGCTTGTTAAATACCTTCAAATGACTGGAGCCGAATATAATATAGAGCTCCATGCATTTGACGTAGTCACACCACTTGCAATTTATATACAAGTTGTTTTTATAATTGCATTTATTCTTTCATCACCTGTGTTGATGTATCAATTATGGTCGTTTATTAGCCCTGGATTAAGGGAAGTAGAGCGTAAAGCTACTCTAAGCTATATTCCGTATTCATTTTTATTGTTTCTTGCAGGGTTATCTTTTTCGTACTTTTTACTATTCCCATATGTCATTAAATTCATGATGAATTTATCGAATGATTTGGAGATACAGCAAACCATTGGTATACATGAGTATTTTGCATTCTTGTTTAAGCTTACAATACCTTTTGGTTTCCTTTTCCAATTGCCAATTGTTGTTTTATTCTTTTCACGAATTGGCATATTAAGTCCGGATTTACTCATTCGAATTCGTAAATATTCGTACTTTGGTTTATTTGTATGTGCAGCGATTATTGCACCGCCTGAGTTAGCTTCGCATTTAATGGTTTCAGTGCCACTGTTTATTTTGTATGAAATTAGTATCATGATTTCACGAATTGGCTATAAGAAATATCTTAAATCAGAAGAAATTCGATTAAAAGAAGAACAAGAAGCGGAGCAAAAGCGTCAAATTGAAGAGGCGCTTGAGCAGCAACGACGACAAATAGAAGAATTGAATCAACAGTAATAGATAAAGCTCGGTGCCCCTAAATGGGACACCGAGCTTTCGTGTTATTTTTGCAACTTACAATAGTTTTACAAAAATTTATTGCATTTTTTCTAGTTCTTGAAGAAACTTTTGCAATGGTTCCGCATAGAATTGTACAAGTGTCACAAAACCATTAAGCATGACGTGTGCAATAATAGATGTCCAAATGCGCTTTGTTTTGTGATATAAAAAGGCGAAAATTAAACCACAAATGGTATAAAGCAAGATATGTGAGAAGTCGAAGTGGATAATCGCAAAGAATATGGCGCTAACAATAGCTGCCACCCAGAAATTTGTTGTTTGGACAAGCGAGCCAAATATCACTCTGCGGAAGACGAATTCTTCTAAAATTGGCCCGAATACAACAATTGCAAATATGGCAATGGGAGCGCCTTTAGCTATCGCGACTATATCAGCAGTATTTTGTGAGCCTCCTTCAATACCGAAAACAGCCATCTCAATAGCCGCACCAATCATTTGTCCAAAGAACACTAGGAAGAAGCCGATGATTCCCCACACAATTGTAAGAGGGATTGTTTCTTTTTTTCCTTGATAAATGTTCCAAAAGGCTTTATCTCGAGATGTGAGGATTAGGCTTAAAATGAGCGCTATAGCAAAACTTAAGGCAATATACCAACCTTGAGTAATGGGAGCCGCTTGTTCAGAAGCTAAACCAGTTATCTTCATCATGAGCTTATGGAACGGTAAGAGCAACCATCTGCTCGAGATTTGCATCAAGATATAGATCAGCAAAACATACAGGGCTGTTTTTTTATGTTTCGTTACTTTTTGAGAATTAGTCACAGTCAAAATCCTTTCCATTCATATGCTTCCTTTCTATTGTAGAGGAATATGGAAAGAAAACAAAATTTTTCGAAGTTCTGACTTGCAAAAAAAAGAGTGATTGATTATCATAATAATTGTGTTAGCACTCATTGATATAGAGTGCTAATAAATATCAACAATTATTTAATTATTAGGAGGTTGTTTCACTTGTTAAGACCACTAGGAGATCGTATTGTAATTGAACTAATCGAGGTAGAAGAAAAATCTGCATTCGGTATTGTACTACCTGACTCTGCAAAAGAAAAACCACAAGAAGGTAAAGTAGTAGCAGTTGGGACAGGTCGTGTATTAGAGAACGGGCAACGTGTAGAGCTTGACGTTAAAGTTGACGACCGCATTATTTTCTCTAAATACGCTGGCACAGAAGTTAAATTTGAAGGTAATGAATACCTAATTTTACGCGAAAGCGATATTCTTGCAATTATTGAATAAGAACATTAAACGCACCTTATGTAAGGTGGATGCTTATTGTTTGCTTAACAAATGTGACAATAAGATGAAATTGATATAAATATATTGAAGAAGCTTAACGAATATTCCATTTCAGGAGGGTAAATTCTCATGGCAAAAGATATTAAATTCTCAGAAGACGCTCGTTCATTAATGTTACAAGGTGTAGATAAATTAGCAAATACAGTAAAAGTAACATTAGGACCAAAAGGACGTAATGTTGTTTTAGAAAAAAAATTCGGTTCACCACTTATTACAAATGATGGTGTGACAATTGCAAAAGAAATCGAACTAGAAAACCCATACGAAAACATGGGAGCAAAATTAGTAGCGGAAGTGGCTTCTAAGACAAACGAAATCGCTGGTGACGGTACAACTACAGCAACAGTATTAGCACAAGCAATTATTCGTGAAGGCTTGAAAAACGTTACAGCTGGCGCAAATCCTGTAGGTATCCGCAAAGGTATTGATAAAGCAGTTGCTGCAGCACTTACGGAATTACACGCTATTTCTCGCCCAGTAAGCAATAAAGAAGAAATTGCACAAGTTGCTGCTATTTCTGCTGCTGATGATGAAGTTGGACAACTGATCGCTGAAGCAATGGAACGTGTTGGTAACGATGGTGTTATTACAATTGAAGAATCAAAAGGCTTCACAACAGAGCTAGATGTGGTAGAAGGTATGCAGTTTGATCGTGGCTATGCTTCTCATTACATGGTAACTGACACAGATAAAATGGAAGCGGTTCTTGATAACCCATACATTTTAATTACTGATAAAAAAATTACAAACATTCAAGAAGTATTACCATTATTAGAACAAGTGGTACAACAAGGTCGTCCACTTCTAATGATTGCTGAAGATGTAGAAGGTGAAGCACTTGCAACACTTGTTGTGAACAAGCTTCGTGGTACTTTCAATGCTGTAGCTGTAAAAGCACCAGGCTTCGGTGATCGTCGTAAAGCAATGCTTGAAGATATTGCTATCCTGACAGGTGGACAAGTGATTACAGAAGAATTAGGCTTAGACCTAAAATCAGCTGATATTTCTGCACTTGGTCGTGCCGCAAAAGTTGTTGTAACAAAAGACAACACAACAATCGTTGAAGGTGTAGGCGGAGCAGACGCAATCGAATCACGCATTGGTCAAATCCGTGCACAACTTGCTGAAACTACTTCAGAATTCGATAAAGAAAAATTACAAGAACGCCTTGCAAAATTAGCAGGTGGTGTAGCAGTTATCAAAGTTGGTGCTGCAACAGAAACAGAGCTTAAAGAGCGTAAACTTCGTATTGAGGATGCTTTAAACTCAACTCGTGCGGCTGTTGAAGAAGGTATTGTATCAGGTGGTGGTACGGCTCTTCTAAACGTCTATGCAGCAGTGGAGAAAGCAGCTGATTCAGTAGAAGGCGACGTAGCTACAGGTGTGAAAATTGTTCTACGTGCTTTAGAAGAACCAGTTCGTCAAATTGCTAATAACGCTGGTCTTGAAGGCTCAATTATCGTAGATCGCCTAAAACGTGAAGAAATTGGCATTGGTTTCAATGCGGCAACTGGCGAATGGGTAAACATGATGGAAGCAGGCGTAGTAGACCCAGCAAAAGTAACTCGCTCAGCTCTACAAAACGCAGCATCAGTTGCAGCGCTATTCTTAACAACAGAAGCGGTTGTAGCAGATATCCCTGAAGCAGCACCAGCTATGCCAGATATGGGTGGCATGGGCGGTATGCCAGGAATGATGTAAGATTTAGCTTAAACTAAAAACACAATCTTTTAAGTAAACATGACCACTTTCCATCATTTTATGGGAAGTGGTTTTGTTGTTGAAAAAAATCATGTCACGAGTAGAAAAAGACCTTTTGACAAGGCAAGGGGGTTGATTTCCGTTCCACCAGCGTCCTTTCTAGGAGGTGTCCGGTGAGCCGCTTTACTCACGAAAGGTCTCATCTGTGACGCTGGCTTCTCAAATTGTTTAATTTCATTTCCTTAAGCAATCTCATCACAGATTGCTGTCCTTATGGTTGTTCCACCTTTGTCTAATAAAAATGCCGCGTTTTTTCATTTTACATCTCCTATTTTTAGAAATTCCTAAATTTTCTCTTCTATATAATAATTGGGATTTATAACTAGCTGTTTTTATTTCCAAGGGAAAAATAATTTTAGTCAACTAAAGCGCCATTACTGGATTATTCATCTATTAAATGTATGAATAATCTATAATTAAAAATTTTCCTGTTGTTTTTCAATGGATTATCACTTACAATACAAAATGAAAATGATAATCGTTATCATTAACTAATAGTTTAATAGATAGAGGTGAAATCTTGGATAAACAGGAAGCTAACAGAATAGGAATGGGCAATATTTATTATGTTATTATCTTGCTTTTAATAGCCTCCATTTTAATATCTGCCGTTTTTTCTGTATCAATAGGACAAGTCAGCATTCCTTTCAAGCAATCGATGGATATTTTGCTACATACTATATCCAATGGGAAGCTTGGCACGCTTGATAGTGTGGAAAGTGAATCTTACTTGAATATTATTTTACAGGTCAGAATGCCGCGTGTGGTTTTTGCCTTATTGATTGGTGTCGGACTTGCATTGTGTGGAGCTGTCATGCAGGCAGTTGTACAAAACCCGCTTGCTGATCCATACATACTGGGTATTTCTTCAGGTGCGTCATTAGGTGCAACTTTTGCTATCCTAGTTGGTTTTGGGAGCAGTGCATTATTAGCACAATTTGGGGTAGCCTTTGGTGCATTTGCTGGGGCAATGCTTACCTCGATGGCAGTGCTTATCCTATCCAGCATTGGCGGCAAAGCAACTTCAGTAAAACTTGTTTTATCAGGGGTTGTCATCGGTGCATTATGTAGTTCATTCTCAAGCCTTATCATCTTCTTTGCCAATAATGCTGAGGGTATCAAAACTGTTACGTTCTGGTCTATGGGGAGTTTAGCATCTGCCAGCTGGGACAAAACACCGATTTTAACAATTGTAATTGTACTTGGAGCTGCATTATTCCTTTTCCAACATCGCGTGCTAAATACAATGCTACTTGGGGATGAATCAGCTATCACATTAGGGATCAATTTAAGTGCTTATCGTAAATTGTATATGATTCTTACCTCACTAATTACAGGAACGATGGTCGCTTATGCAGGTATGATCGGTTTTGTTGGTTTAATAATTCCACATATCACGAGAGGTATTTTCGGGGCAGACCATAAACGATTAATGTTAGGAACATTGCTCTTAGGAGGACTTTTCATGATTTGGGCAGATATTCTGTCTCGAACATTAATCCAAAATGTAGAATTACCGATTGGAATTATTACTTCTGTCATTGGGTCACCATTATTTATCTATATGATTGTAAAAAAAGGTTACAACTTCGGAGGGTAGAACAATGGAATTAGTAGCAAAGGAAATAGAAGTAAAAATCGGCAAAAAGGAAATCGTAAAAAACATATCCATTCATGTGAATAAGCAACAATTTGTGGGCTTAATCGGACCAAACGGATGCGGAAAGTCAACTTTGTTGAAAAGTATTTATAAAAGCCTCGTGCCACAAAAAGGGATGGTCTTCTTAGATGATTTAGATGTTTTAAAAAGTCCTGAAAAAAAGATTTCTCAGCACTTAGGTGTAGTTGGACAATTCAATGAAATGCACTTTGATTTAACGGTACAACAAATGGTGATGTTAGGCAGAACACCTCATAAAAAAATGCTAGAGTCAGATAACCAAAAGGATTTTGACATCGTAGAAGAGGCGTTGACAAGAACGAACTTACAATCTTATAGAGGACGTAGTTTTCTTTCATTATCTGGTGGCGAAAAGCAAAGGGTTATTTTAGCTAGAACGATTGCTCAACAGCCTAAATTTATGATTTTGGATGAACCAACAAATCATTTAGATATTCGCTATCAAATTGAAATACTATCCTGTGTAAGAAGTTTAAACATCGGTGTTTTAGCGGCACTTCATGATCTAGAAATGGCAGCACATTACTGTGATTATCTTTATGCGGTAAAAGATGGTGAAATCTATGCACATGGCACACCGCAAGAAGTTTTAACACCAGAAACAATAGAAGCTTTATATCATATTAAATGTAAAACATTTACTAATCCAGTGACGAATGGATTAGGATTTGCATATGGACTGTAGGAGGAAAACCATGAAGAAAAAATTATTATTAGGAATTGGTTTAGCTGCTTTATTAACATTAACAGCTTGCGGTAACACATCAAAAGATACATCTGAGGCAACAACACAAACGAAAGAGCATTATCCACTGACAGTTGAGAACTTTTCAAAAGCTGAGGGTGGGTCAACATGGGAAAAGAAAGATCAAGTATTTGATAAAGCACCTGAAAGAATTATGGCAAATACACGTCCAGCAGCTGAATTATTATTACATCTAGGATTAGGCGATAAAATCGTTGGTGTTGGGGCAAACTTTGGTGCAGTTGATAAATCTGTAGAAGAAGAATATGCTAAGCTAAATATTTTAAGTGATGAATATGTTGGGAAAGAGGTTACATTAGGGACTGATCCTGATTTAGTATTTGGTCGTGGTGGCTTATTTGATAATGCTGAATGGGGAGTAGGAACAGTAGACTCTCTTAATGAAATGGGTGTAAAAACATATGTTTTAGAATCATCTGTAACAGGTGGCACATATGATTCTATTTACAAAGATATCGAAAATATCGGAGAAATTTTTAATGTTCAAGACAAAGCAGACAGCTTTATTAAAGAATTAAAAGGCCGACAACAAGATATTTCTTCAAAATTAGAAAGTATTAAAGAAGAAAAAACATTTGCATATCTGCACACGAATGATCCAAAAGAGCTTTTTGTTTATCCAGCACACGATGAAACATTCTTTAATGATGCATTCAAAATGGTTAAATTAGATAATATTTTCAAAGATGAAACAGGCGATGTAAGTGTTGAAACATTGATTGCTGCAGATCCAGATGTATTAATTCTTCCTAACTGGGACGGTTCTGATTTGACAAAAGTACGTGAAGAAATTTATGCGAACCCTAAACTTTCAAGCATGAAGGCTATTAAAAATAAACAAATGTATATTGTAGACTACAATTACATGTTCGGCTATGGCTATAACACAATTGATGGAATGGAAGCCCTGGCGAAAGAAATGTATCCAGACTTATTTAAATAATACAGATAACGCTGTCCTAGTGGGTCGAATAAACGACACGCTAGCGCAGCGTTTTCTATTAATAATGAAAGGAGGGGAAATTATTCGCTTTCTCCTTCTTTCATAGTGTTGAAAAACAAAACCATCAATAGAATTTTTGTGAAAAGTGAAAATGAATTTCCGTTGCAGGCTACTTGCTTTCCTGTGAGCGAGCGCCGAATCGCTTCCTCCGCTACCGCTCCGTTTAGAGTTTTGCCTGTCTCGCTATCCCACGGGAGTCAAGTAGCCTTCCACTCCAACCCATTAACTTTTTAGCAAAGGCGTTCACTACTCATTTTTTGAGGGGGGTCGTAACGAATCACTTCTCCACATTGAAAATAAGAGCCTATCCATTCTCTAATCATACACATAATGGCCTAATTGATTGCTACGGCTAGTATGAAAGATAAGGAAAGACACTTTGCAGAATGGTTGATTGGAGTGGAGCCAGCGTCACTCCTAGGGGATTTAGCGTCACAGAGAAGACCCTGGAGCGAACGGAAGTGAGTGAAGCGGCTCATCGGACGCCCCCTGGAAAGGACGCTGGCGGAACGGAAATCATCCCAACACCTTGCTAAAAAGTATTTTTCTGCTAGTGACATGATCTTTTTTCAACAACATAAAAGGAGGCGAAATTATTCAATTTCTCCTCCTTTGTTATAGCTGTAGAAGCTGCTCTTTATTTAACATGGTGATTATTACATTAGAACATGCATGGTTCCAGCAGATGGACACAGGGTGTTGCTGATCGAGATATAGTAGCTCAGTAAAAAGGTCTTCCCTTGTACTTTTAATGTCGATTGTATCAAGCAAATGAGGTGATGTAATCGACATTAAGCCTGTTTTAAAAAGGGCTTCTTTTAATGTCCAAAACTCATAAAAAACATGTAGAGGCTGATGAGAGACCAATTGAAGCTCCGTCTCGGAAAGCGCATACGTCATCATATCTTCACTCACAGGTTTTATTTCTTCCACATCAATGCCCACTCGTCCGTTAGTAGCGACTGCCAACACAATCCAATTACCAGAATGAGAAAGATTAAAATCGCCCTGCCAATGAGGATGTCCTGCAATATATGGGCGGCCATTTTCATCATAAGCTAGGTGTAGCATGACTTCATCGATATAGGGAAGGAGTGCCCACCTAATGAGGGTGCTACTTAGCAAGGCTCTTTGACGATCCTGCCAATGCTTGTATTGCTTAACTTTTCCTTGAACATCAGAAGGGAGTGCTTTGAGAAAAGCATCCCATTCTAATGGCGTTAACTGTGCTCCTAGAGGCAGTGCAAATAGTTGTATATTTTGTTCTATCATCTTATATTGACTTGTTTTGGTTCTGGGAAGTAGCCTGTATCGATGCCGTATTGAATCATTCTGTCAATAAAGGCTGTATTTGGTACTGCACATTCAATCTTTGTATGGGCTAAAAATTCTATCGTCTTTTTGCAGTTGAAGATAAATGGGGAGTCACTTGCTCCATCACCTTCAAGTTGAGCAATGGCTAATGATAAATATTCCTGTACATCTTTTGAATGATCGCCATTTAATAGCCAATCTGTATACTCTTGTGTTGATACAATTGTTAAGTCATAACCAATTTCCTTAAGCATATCGATTAATTCTAAATAAGTAAGCGATACAGGGTTACATAAATGGAAGACATGGCCGTTGGATGCTGGCTGATTTGCCAGAGAAACGAGTGCCTGACTAGCATAATTGATTGGTGTAAAATCAACATGCCATTGTGCAGTAGGTGTTTTACCTAAATAAAGCATCGATTTAATCATACGGTAAAAGGCATTGTCATCGATATTACGTTGGAATTTACCTGTTTCAGAATGACAGCTTAAATTCCCTACACGATAAATGGAAACAGGGATTTTATCATGCATAGCATTTCGAACAAGATTCTCTGCTTCTAGCTTACTTTGAGTATAAACATTATCAAGCTTTACATCGTAATTGAAGTTACCCTTTGCTTCATCTTGCCCCCATTGAAGGGCGGCTAACTCCTCTGGAATACCAATTGTCGATACATAATGGAAATGTACACCTGGTTTCTGTTTGGCTATTTCAAGCAAATAGCGAGTTCCATTTACATTGACATTATTAAAATGATCAGCGGCACCGAAATGACGCACATCTGCACCACAATGTATGATGGCATTGATTTCTTTCAGAATGATTTGTTCATCTTCATCCGATAAATGTAGTCGTTGCTTGCCTAAATCACCTTGGATAACTGTGACACGGTCTTTCAACTGCTGAGCAATCGTATTGCCAAAATAAAATTGCATACTTTCTATTAGCTTGGCTTCAATCGTAGTTTGGGCACTTGGTCGAATAAGGCAATAAATATGCGCATTTGTTGTTGCTAATAGCTCATGTAATACATGACTACCTAAATAACCTGTAGCCCCTGTTAATAATACAGATGTCATTGGCAAAGGCTTCACGTTTTGGGAGACTTGTAGCGGACTAGGCTCCATTAAGTCCTTGAAGACAATGTTAGTTGGCCGTTCTTGAACTTCAATAGCTTCCGGTTGATAATGACGAATATAATGATCAAGTTCTGCAATCGTTTGATATTGGAAGAAATCCTGAATCTTTAAGAATGGGATATGTTTTTTCACTTGTACAAGAATCTCGAGCACTTTTAGTGAATGCCCTCCAATATGGAAGAAGTTATCGTGAATGCCTATTGGCTCAATACCGAGTACATATTCCCATGCGTTAGCAAGCATACGTTGTGTATCATTTTCTGGAGCAATATATGTATTGCTGCGTGATAATGTTAATTCTAATGAAGCCAAGTGTTTTCGATCAATTTTCCCTGTAGGGGATAATGGCATTTCTTGCAATTCAATAAATTGCTCAGGCACCATATAATCTGGTAAAAGATTTGCCAAATAGTCTCTTAATAGATTTTCTTCAAGCTGCATACCACTTGTTACCGTATAGTAGGCAAATAAATGGTTATTCCCATCAGCCATTTTCTTCGCAATGACTACGGCTTCCTGAATGCTCGTATGATTGCTTAATACTGTTTCGATTTCTCCAAGTTCAATACGGAAGCCTCTTACTTTAATTTGAGAATCTTTACGTCCAACAAATTCAATGACACCAGTTGGTAATAGTCGAACTAAATCACCTGTTCGATACATTTTTTGAACAGGCTTTAAGAGATGGGGTACAAATACTTCAGCCGTTTTTTCAGGCTGATGTAAATAGCCTGCTGCTAAACCAGCTCCTGCAATACATAATTCCCCGATTACATTAACGGGACAAAGCTGTTCATCCGCACTGACAACATACATTTCATAATTAGCGATAGGTTTGCCGATAGGGATGCTGGATTGCATGTCTGTTATCTGACTTTTTACCTTAAAATAAGAGGACAATACTGTGCATTCAGTTGGTCCATATACGTTAATAATTTCTGAAGAAAGTCCAAATTTCTCTTGCCATTTTTGAACAACTGCAGGCAATAGGGCTTCACCACCAACAGATAAATAATTTAGTGTCGAGAGTTTTTCTCGATAGCTTACTGGTAAATGTGTAGCCAGCTGTGTAAAGAAGGCATTTGGAACAGTGGCAGTCGTTACTTGCTCACGGTCGATCATATCAGCAAATGCTTCAATCGATAGACGTTCTATACTTGTTAGCATATGAAGTCTTGCTCCTGAAAAGAAAGCAGTAAAAGTTTCTGTTACAGAAGGGTCAAAACTATAAGAAATAAACTGAGAATAAACATCTTCTTTAGTTGAATGGTAGATTCTTTGATTATCTGTTATCAAATTTATAATAGCTTCGTGCTTAAGCATAACGCCTTTTGGCTTACCTGTTGAACCAGATGTATAAATGATATAGGCTAAGTCAGATGGAAGTAATTCACAGTGAATGTTCGCTTGTGAATAGCCTTGCTCTGTTTGGTTGATTGTTAATACTGTACGTGTTTGGGAATCATTATGTATGAAATCATTCAGTAGTGCTGTATGTTCGTTTTTCGTTATGATAAATGGAGCACCTGTATCATTTAATAGGTACTGACAACGTTCTTTTGGATAGCTAGGATCAATGGGAACATAAACTCCACCAGCTTTTAGGATACCTAACAGACTAATGACTGTTTCTTTACTACGTTCCATTAAAATGGCTACATAGTTTCCTTTTTGTAGACCATTGGCAACTAACATATGAGCAACTTGGTTGGATTGTTCATTTAGCTGACGGTAGGTTAGCTTGCCACCCTCATAGGATAATGCAATTCGTTCAGCAAACTGTTGTGCCGCCTGATAAAATACGTCAGGTATTGTGGTATTTTTATCGTAGTCAGCCATTGTTTGGTTTAACGTTTGATATGCGAGTAAGTCTTCTTCGTTCAACAATTGTGTTCTATTGGATGGTAGCTTTTGTTGCTCCAAAGAATGCATTTTATTCTGTGATGGGTGTACATCAAATTCTCGTTTATTATTCAATCATGACAACTCCTATTTTAGAAAAGGGCCGACACTTATGAAGGAGCGATTATCGTCATTAGGTCCACAGCAGTGAATCAATCTGTGAGAGACTAACGGACATACATCTCCTTATAAGGGCAGCCCTTTCATTTTTTATTTCACTACAAAGGTATTAACAACATTCATTAATTCATCAGATAACTCGGATAATACTTGAGCTTCTTCAGAAACTCGTTGAACCGTATTCAATTGAGAGGCAGAAGTTGCTGCTACTGCTCTTGTATTGTCTTTTGAATTGACTGAGAAATCTTCCATATCTTTAACAGCAGACGTTACTTCTTCCATGCCAGCTGCCATTTCTTCAATCGTTGCAGAAAGCTCTTGAATTTGCCCTGTCACATGGTGAATGGAAGTTAAAATCTGGCTAAATGATTTTTCCGAATCATTGATCATGACAATGCCATGATCTACTTCTTCTACAGCGTGAACCATGATATTTACAGATTCGTTTGTATCATGCTGGATATGAGAAATAAGTGTGGAAATCTCTCTTGCGGATGCCTCAGATTGTTCAGCAAGTTTACGTACTTCATCAGCAACCACTGCGAAGCCACTACCAGCTTCTCCAGCACGTGCAGCTTCGATAGCCGCATTCAATGCAAGTAAATTGGTTTGGGAAGCAATACCTGTAATGATCCCTACGATTTCTTCAATTTTATTAGAATGTTCGCCAAGTAATTTAACAGAAGCTGCGGATTGATTAACAGCTTTACTAATAGCATTCATTTGTGTGACAGATTTATTTGTCGATTCATTCCCTCTTTCAGCTTCCTCTGATGCTAAAATGGAGGATTCTGAAATTTGATTGGACGTCATGGCAATACGCTGGATACCAATATTCATTTCTTCAATGGTAATTGTACTTTCTTTTGCCTTTTGTACTTGTAGATCAGCGCCACTTGCAATTTCTTGCATGGAAGAAGCTACATTATTGTATGAATCGGAAGCTTCCTGCATATTGACAGATAAAACATTGGCCGTGTTTGAAACACGTGCAGAAACATTCGTTGTACTTTTAATAACATTTTTTAAGTTTTCAATCATTGAATTAAAGTTTTGTGTGAGCATTCCTACTTCGTCCGTTGAAGTAACTGGTAATGGTTCAAGCTCTAAATTACCTTCTGCGACTTTTTTAGATTGTAAGGAAAGTTGTTGAATTGGTGTTAATTTTTTTCTTAAAAGCGTGTAAACTGCAATGGATGAACCTATTAAGAAAATAACAGTTACTAATAATGTCCATAGGGCTTCAGACATTGCTTTTCCTGTTACCATTGATACGTCATAGTCAATGGCATAAGCGGCCAGCATATCACCATTTTCATCCAAGATTGGTGTAAGGCCTGTTTTATAGCTACCGTATTCATCGCTATAAATATCTGTTGCTGTTGCTTTTTTTGTCTCAAAAACTTCTTTAATTCTTGCTAGGAAATCAGGAGATAAACCCATAGCAATCATATCTTGGTTATACTCAGCCCCTAGATCAAGTATACTAGATGAGAGAACAGGTGCATTAATATTTTCCCCGTTAACTGTAATTAAAAATAGATTGGTAATGCTATCGGAATTATCATTGATCGCATCCATTTCACTTGTTAATCGTAGAGCGTCAGGGTTACTATTTGTAGGATTCTCTAAAATTGATTTCAGTGTGGTAGTATCAATGGTTTTGGCTAGGATCATGCCTTTATCAGAAAGAGATTGATCCATGTCTGTTAAATTACTGTTTCTTACTATATAATAAGAAAGACCTAAAGTAACTAATCCAAATAATAATAAAATACTTACTACTATTGCAGTTAATTTCTTACTAATGGACATTTGCTGCTTCTTGCGTTTTTTCATGCTTTTCCTCCTAATATGATCTAACAAATATTTCAAGCTAAGGACTATAAATGGATAATTTAGTCAATGTACTACACATTGAAGATGTTGATGTTATTCGTAGAAGTCCAGATGCGTTTTAAATATTTTTAAATGCAAAATAATCTATTTATCCCCTATCATTTAACTACTATACTGCCAAAAAAATTGATTCACAACCCAGAAAACTTACTATTTAAAGTCATGATTTCTATGAATAAACAAAGAAATCTAGTTTTTTAGTCTATATATTTTTTAGGTTAGGTTAAATTTTTACAAAAAGCTTAACGGTTACTAGTATAAAAAAGAAGTATGCTCAGAACTAACTTAATTTCAATTGATTAAAAATTTGGCTGAAATGCTAATTTCCAATTTCTTGTTAGGGCTTTTTACTTATTTTGTCATGTCTTATATGTAAAGGAATTGGATGATTTTTATTATGGGAATAAAATGAAAAAAAGGTTATTTCTTTATTCTCGAATAAAGAAATAACCTTTTTCTAGTTGTTGCTATGGTCGGGGATTACCAAAAATTCCTGGTAAAATATTCGGAAGCCCTGGTATTAGTGGTGGTGGGAAACCAGGATATTGACCACCTGGACGTGGCGGATAAGGTTGCGGCGGATACGGCTGTGGTGGATATGGACGTGGCGGATAAGGTTGCGGTGGGTAGGGCTGTGGTGGGTATGGACGTGGTGGATAAGGTTGCGGTGGATACGGCGGTGGATAAGGTGATGGGTATGGTGGCGGATAGGAACTACCAGGCGGTGTTCCTGTACCTGCAGCAGTGATTTGACTAACATCCACAGTCACTATTTGACCGTTATCTAGCTGGATTTCAGCTGTTCTTCCTCCAGTGCCAAATGTTCGAATCAATGTACCTGAATAAGTACCAGTAGGGAGTGTCACCCATATTTTCATACCTGGCCGAAATTGACTGTTAAAATCATCGGGGGCTAATCTAGGATAAACCAATGAAACACACCTTTCTTCATTTTTTCTAACATATGCCTATTGCGATTTTTGTCATAGGCTATAGGCTATGGATGCTTAAGTTCGAATTTGTTATAAAATATAACAAATTTCATTATAATAAGAGAAAAAGCTAAAAGGATGTTTAGCATATGGCAATTATTAAGATAAAAAAAATAAACATACAAAATTTACGAAATGTACGACAGGGTGAACTTGTACTCGCAGTAAATTTTGAGACATTTCTACAAGCGAATGTTGTTGGCCTATATGGGCAAAATGGCTCTGGAAAGACAACCATTGTAGATGCATTCAGTTTATTGAAGACACTTCTATCAGGATGGCTTGCTGAAGTGAAGTTACCTTCACAAGAGAAGCGACTCCTATTGGCAGGAGAGCAAACAGCTAGTATGGATGTAGAATTTTTAGTTGAGAATCAATTCGGTACATTTTTTGTGAATTACTATGTGGAACTACAGGAGGATCAGCATCGACTATATACTACGCTGGAGCGCCTTACCTATCGAGAAAATACGAAAGGGAAGCGATCAAAGACTCTAGTTGCTGTGACAGAGAAGGATGTGCAAATCCGTCAATCGAAACTGAATGATTTGAGTGAACAGGTACGTATCCAATTACTGGTTATTCAACAGTTAGCAAGAAAACAGTATATGTCATTTCTATTCCACAAAGATGTAAAGCCATTATTACAGGAACGACTTTCTGAGCAAGAAATGCAGCTGCTACAAAATATTGCCGTTGATTTTAGCAGAGATTTACATGTTGTTAGTAATCAAAACATTGCACCATTATTTGAAGAACGGATCATGCCGTTTAGTATTCATTTAGAGAAAACGAGAGGCCTTATTCCTTATGATTTAAATGGACCAGCTTTATTACCAGAGGATGCATTCTATGCATTATGTGAAGTAATTGAGCAAAGTAATCAAGTGCTCTCGGCAATTATTCCTGGTCTGACAATTAAAATTAATATCATCACAAAACAAACGATGGATAATGGAGAGCAGGGAATTCGTTTTGAGTTTTTGTCGCAGCGTGGGGAGCGGGAATTACCGCTACGAACAGAGTCAGAGGGAATCTTAAAGATCATTTCTATTCTTAGTGTATTAATTGCTGTATACAATAATCCAAATGCATGCGTGGTTATTGATGAATTAGATTCAGGTGTATTTGAATATTTGTTGGGTGAGTTGTTAACAGTGATAGATGAGGATGGAAAAGGACAACTTATTTTTACATCCCATAATCTACGTGTGTTAGAGGTGCTAGCTATTAAAAATTTATGGTTTACGACAACAAATGAATATCACCGCTATATGCAGCTAAAAGGTATTAAAGAAGTGAATAATGCTAGAGATGTTTATTTACGTGCTATCCAACTTGGTGGACAGGACGAAGAGATATATAAGGAAACCAAAACATTTAAAATCAAGCGTGCTTTTCGTAAAGCGGGTGTTCAACATGACTAAAAAAGTGCTATTAATCATTGTGGAAGGGCAGACGGAGCAAATTATTTTAGAGGATTATTTAGATGCTCATTTTGCGAACTCGACAATACGCTTTGATGTACAACGTGAGGATATTTTAACAAAGTGGGATGCGCACAAACGGATCCCAAATATTAAAAACAGTGTTGTACGAGTGATTCAGAGCTATCTAGAAAAATATAAATTTTTAGCCAATGATTTAACTGCTGTTGTTCATATTACAGATGCAGATGGATGCTTTATTGCACCAGAATGCGTCAAGGTAGATGAGAGTATCGAACAAAACCTATTTTATACAGAGGATGCTATTTTAGTGAAGTCGGATAAACGTAAAGAGCAAATTGAACAACGCAATGATATGAAGGCAAAGAATGCCCGAATTTTAATCGCTAACGACCACTTTAGCATTAACCGTATGAAAGTACCTTATCAATTGTTTTATTTTTCTACGAATTTAGAGCATGTCTTATGGAATGAGCGCAATGAAATCCCTACAGAAAAACTACAAAAAGCAGATGAATTTATGGACAATCTATCAGGCACGATTGGGGAATATTTAAGCGCCTATCTACCGGTTAGTTCAGCGTTACCTTATAGGGAGAAAATCAAGAAAAGTTGGTCTTTTTTAATGGAGGACTGTCATTCATTGCAGCGAGGCACGAATGTACCGCTATTATTTGAAATGATTAAAACGGATGTACAGTAAAAACAGGTGACGAATTGAGTCACCTGTTTTTATCTAGTGTACATTAGTGCATTTGCTCATAGCTTCGAATATGAGTTAATATGGCTGGATCTTTAATTTTTGTATCTTCACATAGTAATAAGAGCTTGGACATGATTTCAGCTGTACGTGGATCATCATCCACCATCGGTAAGAAAATCCGTCCACGATGCTGAGATGGGACAGCAATAATCGGGATCATGGAACCGCCTATTTGATGCACCACACCACTTCCTAAATGTAAGGAGTAACTGGCTAGCTTACCTTCAATGAGGGCATGTTGTTTTTTCACTTCCACATTGTGTAGCTTCAGTAATTTAGCCAATTCTTCTACGATAATACTACGCATTTCAACAGTAGAATGACTTGCCTCAGGGTCTACACCACCAACATGGGCAACACTGACAACGAGATCAATATCTCGCATAACCTCAGAGAATATCGCTGCTGGAATATCATCTAAAACGATATCTTTGCCTGTTAGTCGATCATAGAAGTAAACACCTTCGATTGCAGGTGCTTCAATTTCTGCTGGTGTAAACCAATCTGCCTGTGCATACAAAGATGCCACAATATTTTCCTTATAATATACTTTACGTGGTCCTGTTTCATAGCTGATTTGCCAACCACGTGTTTTCAACAAGGCTACTGTTTGTGAAGGATTTACTTGATGTCCTGCGTAACGCAATGATTGTTTCTGTCCTTTTTCATCAGCATTGATGAGATATAACTCACGGAATACTTGCTTAAATGGCTGTTGTATTTTGTGCTCAAACATATAGGATTGCCACTGTCTCCATTGACCACTTTCTAGAAGATGGTAAGGATGAGCAATCTTTATAGAGGACGTAGGAGCAAGGTTCACAATGTCAGCCGATAGAAGCTGTAAACCTTCTGGTGTAAGCATTCCAACGTGCACATCACTGATAAAGACTAACCTTTGTAAAAGTGGAGCTAGAATCGGATGGGCTAATAAATGAATGAGCTCCTCGACCGAAAATACTGTTTCTAATTCTATTGCTTGCTCAAGCGCTGGGCGTGCTCTTTTATATTGTTCTTGTAAGTCTTTTCGGGCTTCCTGCAAGGATAGAATATCAGCATGCTTTTTTAATGCAGCAGGAACGTTCTTTAGACGTTTACCATCCTTTTCAACAATAATAGCTACAGAGGCATCATCTTCTATTTGTAGATGGGCCGTAATTTGCTCAATCTGTTGTGCTTTAAATAAATGTTTCATATCGTTAAAGGCTGATAATTCCATACGCCATGTGAAGCGAGTGGCTTCTCCATCACCTGCATTGCGCGCTAAATTTTCTAATGCAATACTTGCTGCTCGAGCCTCACTTGCGCGGCGTTGAGCACCAAATTGCTTACTTTCTTTTAAAAACTGTTGAATAAATTGATAGCGTGTTAGGGCGTCTTTGTCATCCGATTTCATTAAAGGAATAAGACCAAGTGCGCGCAGTTTATCTTTATTGCGCTTATCTTGAATTTCTTGCATTAACGGTTTTGGACTGAGTTTACCGATGGCTGTATCTGCATAAAGCTGTGCCCGACGATGGTTGGCTCCCTCAGAAGCATATTTTGCAGCATCATAGACAAGCTTGAATTTTTTTGCTCCAAGCGTTTGATAAGCGCTTTGGAACCAAGCTAAATCGAATGCACCATCACGGAAATCCTCAGCCGTTATGCTAGAGAAAAGGGCAATTTGATCTTTGGCAAAGTCAGATAAAGAATCTGTTGTGTGAGCGATAAAATACCAAGCAGATTCTTTTAGCCCATCCCAGCCAATTACTTCACTCACAAGGTCTATCCAATGCTGGTTATACATCATCGCTTCAATTAAACGTTCTTTAGAAATGTCTGTTTTCTGCCATGCTTCTTTTAATTGCTGCGCTGTTTCTTCTTTCTTAGGGTAACAGCTAGTTAGCAATCGGGAGAATACATCCTTTTTCGTTTCTGCCTGCCAAATATACCCTCGTGCAAGCTTTTCTCCGTCAAGTGCCTGTAGAATTTGTAAGAAATAATCAATACCCTCAAAATAAGAAATGCTACTAGCAAGCTTGGTTACAGCAGTAGGTGTATCTCCACGTTTTAGCTCTATAGCTAATATAAGATCAATTGCTTGTTCACGAATAGCAAAGAAATCTGTTAAATCTTCAAATGACTGTTGATAGCGTTCTAGTAATTTAGTTGGCTCGTTAAATATTTCTGAAGCGAGCGTATTGGTAAATATGGCTTCAAATAAGTGATCTTGCGTAAATAAGCCAACCTTCATGGCGTCTAAATATTGGAATAAAGATAAATTGTAGACGTTTGGGCTATAGCTTTCATTTTTCATACGCTTTGTTAGCTCTTCATTGATAGCTAGCATTTTGACATATTCCCCATAGGTTGAGTAATCAGACCCGCATCGATCCACGAATGTCTCCACAACATCTAAATCGATAATGGTAGATGTGGAACGATAGTAATAATAACCTTTTTCTCGAACATCAAGTTGCCACTGATCCACAGGGATTTGATCGAATAGCTGTAACATAATGCCTATTGCCTGTTCAAAGCGATTAAATTCAGGTGCATGCTTTTCTAGTAATGAAAGTGCTTCCTGATGCAGCACTGTCTCACCTGAGATTATGTCGGTATCTTGAGATAGCACTGAGAAAATCTGTTGAATTGTATGGTCATATTTCAAGGAATTAAATTGAGCAACACGTGCTTTCATTTCTTTGTATTGGAAAAAAGGTTGAATTAGCGTTTGGGCTGCTTCGGAAAGATCATGGGCAGCAGGGTATTCTGATAGATTGTGATAAAAGTTAAAATAGGCTAAGTCCTCATTACTAAATAATGATGTCTTCATCCATTGAACAATTTCTTCAGGGATAGGATAAGCATCAAGACTAGCATGTCGTTGATTATCCGATTTAGTTGCTATAACACTATATCTTTGCCCTAATGTAGTGGTAATGTGCGTGTCATTCCATTGGTATGTTTCATACTCTAGTTCAGCGTGTTTATCTAAAACTTGAATAAGTTGGTCAAGCTTAGATAATAATTTTTCAATATCATATTGAAAGAATTTTTCAAAAGGTGTAGGTGTCTGTACATAAAGTGGAGCAAGCTGTTGCCAAGACTCTTCACCATTCATTTGAATGGCTCCATCAGAAATACAGCCGTATTGAATAGGAGGATGTGGCGTATATAAACCAAAGCCATTGCTCTCGTTATACTCTGGGACATCCCTTGTAATTAATTGTTCTAACAAAACTTGCTCGTTTTTAGTTACTTTAGGTAATAAGGAACATAAAGCTGTAATTTGCTCGCTCGCTAAGCTGTATTCCTTAGAGGCTTCTAATAGTAATTCAAGCCCTCCAAGTCTCTTTAGCTGCTTACTATCTTTTATCAGCCTTTCAGCACTTTGTAATAGATGATTCTGTGGCTGAACTTTTAAGAGTGAAATAGCCTCTTTGCGAAGTGCACCTGATTTATTAGCTAAAAGATCTTCAATTTTTGCTATTTCTTCTTCGGTTGGTGTTAGAGCATGTATTTTCTTTAACGCAAGAGAACGATTGATGGAACTGCGATCCCGTAAAGAATTAAATAAAAATTCGCGTTGACCTTGTGTGACGGGGTCAAGACAATAAATATTCAGTAGGCCGATTCTACTTGATGGTGAGTAAGAATCTGCATGCTCAATAATTCGTTGGAATAATGCCTCGTCCTGTACATGATGGGCTAAAATAATTTGTGTTGAAATTAAATCTTCTAATGACAAATGGACATAGACAAAGGATAGAGGTTTGCCTGTAATGATAAGCCCATCTTTCGTGATTTCATTCTTTGCCCACTCAAGCTGTTCAAATAATAGGTATTCAATGCCTTGTAGCTGTGTGCTTTCTTGCATGAAGTTTTGAAGGGTTTGAGCCCATTCATTGTCTCTTGCATACTCGCTATTAATATGGTGATTGGCATAGAGGAAATTGCCCCATGCAAAGGCAAACAACTCGATATCTTTTGTTGATAAGATTAAATCCTTCACAAATGGCGCTGTAAAGGAGATTTTCGATAAGTTTTTTAAAAAGGCAAGCGTTGTAAGTTGGATATGTTTGTCACGCTTTAAGAGTGTTGTTACAAGGTCATTTAATTGCGTATAGTCCTTTGTAGCAGTCGCCCATAATGCGACATAGCTATCAATTGTACGCTCACTCTTTAACAGTTGCCCAACAAAGCTGTCCTCTTCGATGGCCTGAATGGCTAACGTAAGAACTTCCTCTGTTATTTTTTGATTTTCGAAGCTATTATAGCCAAGTCCCATCCAAGTATCGACTGCTCGAACTACAGAGGAGAAGCGTGTTAGTTGATGTTCCTGAATAAGTTTCATCATTTTGAGCTGTGCATCAAGATTGCCATGGTCAATGTTTTCTACTATTGCTTGTCGTAGACCTTCTTGCCGTGCAGCTGCTATTAATAGTTTTCCAAGGGCATCATGCATACGGTGATTATTTGATTTGAAAATACCACGAATGAATGGATGACCGAAAAAGCTACTATGATGCTCATCAAATAAAATACTCTCTACTGCCTCTTCAATCGAAGGGTTTTGTATAGATAGTTCTTCAGCGAGCAACTGTTCAAAGACATTAAAGCCCATTACTTTTACATTTTCATTCCTCAAGACATAGGAGCTATAGTTTGGATAGGTACCATGCTCATATTGACGATGATTTGCTAATAACTCCTGCAAAGTAATTTCCTCAAATGTCAGCATTTCTTCTATTAATTGTAAGCATTGAAAAAGGTGGTCTTGCACTGGTTGAGATGAACGAAATGATCGACGTAAAACGCCAGTTTGGAACATTGTAGCATCAAAACGTAATGCTAATTTCTTAATCTTGAGTGCACGCTCTTGTGAGGAAAATAGTGCAAGCACTTCAAATAATGGTCCGCTCAATAGCTCTTCAAGTGATGAATACTGCTGAGTAGCTATAAGCTGTTCAATGTCATAGTCTCTATTGTCCATGTATTTTAATAATGCAGTTGCTAAAGGCTGTAAAGCTATAGGTGCAGAATCCACTATACTTTGAAAATGTGTTTTTTGTTCATGTGAAAGTGTCATAAAAATCCCTCCTTACCAAATTCGTCCTGCAAGCATAGTTAGTTTAATAAATGTAAAAACATCGTCTTCCTGTATGTTTAATGGTGTAGTAAGAGAATCTAAAGATTCTTCATTGTGAAGGACTAAGAACAGCTCGTCCTGAAAGGCTTGAAGCATTGTGGAGATAGCCTGATCAACTGACTGTAAAGCATCCTTTTTCTTTTCTCCAAAATGTACTTTGCCATACTGGGCAGCGTCTTCTAATTGCTGATCCGTTAAATATAGATGAAGTGGTGTATCTACCATTTTTTCATTAAATTGTTGTACCTGCTGTGCTACAAGCTGAACAAGTAAATCTTGTAACGTTGTGACAGGCTCTTCAATAGAAAATGGAATTTTTTCAAGCTTACGAGATTTCTTACCGATTACTTTTTGCTGGTAAAATAAACGCAATCTAACACCTCCTTACAATAATTTCATTATACAAGAGTGAGAACCGGGAAAAGAATAAGGCATATGACGCTAGTTGAGTAAAATATTTTGGGAAAAGTGTAACAAAAAGTAGCCTGTTGCAACTGTTTTGTAGGGTAGAAAGTGGGTAAAGCTTTGCTAAAGTGTATGTAAAAAATAGAACATTTGTACGATTTGTGCTATCGAGATAAGTATCATTTTGCGCTTACTTATACAAATAACGGTGAAGAAGCGGAATATATTACTCTGGTAACTTTATAGACATACATAGAAAACAAAAATTAGGCTTCACTTAAAAGAAACAATCCTACCATTAAATAGGCTCGCTTTGAAGTGACATTGAAATATATGAATAATAGCAAGCATTCAGGGGCTTAACAGATATTTAAACCTCATGAACGAACAATCATCATACATCCACTATTGAAATAATTGTTGTAAAGAAGGTGACAAAATAATCAGTCCTAAAATCCATTCAGCGATGGATTTTTGTTGAGGTGTTGAGAGACATCTTTTCATCTCTGATTTCATAAGCTTTATAGGTATGATTTTATCAAGCTAGAAGGAGGCAAAATCATTCAAATACATGTTGTACGGGCTGGCGAGTCTTTATGGGGTATTGCGCAGGCATATGGGGCTACGGTTCAAAGTATTATAGATGCCAATCAAATTCCAGAGCCAAATCGTTTAGTTGTGGGGCAAGCTCTTGTAATCCCAATTGTCGGAAGCTTTTATTATGTACAGCCAGGTGATAGCTTATGGTCAATCGGTCAACGCTTCGGTATTAATTATGTAACACTTGCACAAGTAAATGGCATTAATCCCAATCAACCATTAGCTGTTGGGATGAGATTGTATATTCCACAACCGCCAAAAACAAGAGCAGAAACATTGGCTTATTTAGAGCCGAGAGGAACATCTGTTAGTGAGGCACTCTTGAATCAAGCGAGGGAAGCGGGTCCCTATTTAACATATTTAGCTTTATTTAGTTATGAGGCAAGACGTGATGGTACCTTACAGAGACCACCAAGTCAAGGTGTGACACAAATTGCAAATGATACAGGAGCATCAATTGCGATGGTTATTTCTAATTTAGAGAATTTTAGTTTTAGTGGTGAATTAGCGAGAGATATTTTTCAAAGTACGGCTGTTCAAGATTTATTATTTGATAATATTCTTGCGGAAGCAAAGCAACTTGGTGACGTCAAAGATATCCACTTTGATTTTGAAAATTTGCCAGCAGATCAACGACAAGCCTATAACAATTTTTTAAGAAGAGCTGTAGAAAAATTCCATGCTCAAGGATATACAGTGTCTACGGCATTAGCTCCTAAAACAAGTGATAGTGAACGAGGACCATGGACAGCGGCACATGATTATAGAGCACATGGGGAAATCGTGGACTTTGTTTTACTCATGACCTATGAATGGGGATATTCAGCAGGCCCACCAATGGCCGTCTCACCTCTCCCAGAGGTAGAGGCAGTTGTAAAATATGCGGTGAGTGAAATACCTGCAAGCAAAATCATGTTGGGGCAAAATTTATATGGCTATGATTGGACATTACCTTTTGTTCAAGGGGGACCGTATGCAGAAGCACTTAGTCCACAGCGAGCCATTGAAATTGCTAAACGTTATAATGCAGCGATTCAGTATGATTGGAGAGCCCAAGCACCATTTTTTGAATACTATGATGAGCAAGGTAGGGCGCATATGGTGTGGTTTGAAGATGCTAGATCTATTCAAGCTAAATTTAATCTCATTAAACAATATAACCTTCGTGGCATAGGTTATTGGAAATTAGGACTACCATTCCCTCAGAATTGGGTGTTAATTGGTGCCAATTTTGATGTGGTAAAGAAATGAGAAAATGAAGAAAAGTGGATATATTACCCAATATGTTTCTTCAAAGAGGAAATTATCTGTAAAATTCATATCTAAATATGGATAAATATATTATAATTATGGTAAATAGTATTTTAGGAGGGATATTTTGGGTAAATTTAAGAAGTTAGGTATTATTTTAACGACTACGGCATTTTCTGTTGGGGTTCTAGCACCCGTTTCACAAGCTTCTGCAAATGTGAAAGAACCTTCAGAGCGTATTGAAATACAGTTAGCTGCTACAGAGACAAAAGTGACAAAGGGTATGCTAATTAACAAATTACGTGCACTATTCCCTGAAGAGTTCAAATTTGTAGCTGACAATGAGTTTAATTCTGGAGGCGGTCATTTCTTTAGAGATGATAAAACTGTCCGTTATGATTTAAACTTCCATAAAACGGTGAATGGTAAAGATGTTTATGGTGGTTTTACATTTAAAGGCGAAGATTTAGATTTAGAACATTTCTATTATCAACCAGCTAATATCGCTGAAGCAGTATATCCAGCAAAATATTCGGAGAGTGAAGCCAAAAAAATTGCAGAAGATTTCCTGAAAAAATTTGAGAATTTAGAGAACTATAAACTCCGTGAAGATGGCTTCGGTTATTACAATGATATCAATCGTCCATTATCACAGCCAATTACCTACTCATTTGTTTATTCACCAACTTATAATGGTGTCCTTATTGGCGATCAAAGTATTACTATTGATGTTCTTGCTAATGGCCAAATAACAGGAATGTACCGCAATACAGATTCTATTAGTAAAGCAACCTTTGATAGCTCAAGCCAGAAAAAAAATGAGGAAGAAATTGCTGCACAAGTACGTGATAACCTAGCAGTTGAACTTCGTTATGCTGTTGACTATTCTAACGATCAACGTAATGTGAAGCTTGTCTATATGCCAGCGACAGGGTTTAATGGTGTACATGCTTTAACGGGTCAATGGCAAACAACGAATGGTTTCTCTGCACAAGTTCCAAAGACGAAAAGTGCTCAGAAAATATCTTCACAGCAGTTACCGCCAAGAAAAAGTGGTATGACAGTAGCAGAAGTTGAGGAATTCGCTAAAAATTTCTTAAAGGTTGATGAAGACAAGGCAACACTCTCTATTGATATGGTTGATGAACGAGAAAATGAAAGTGGCGAGACGGTTTATACAGTAAATTACATGTATATGTACAATAATGGTGGTTCCGGTACCTCTTTCGAAATTAATAAGGCAACAGGCGAAATCGTGCAGTACCATGATTTAAGGAGAGATTTTACAAACACGGACAAAACAAATACTATTTCTAAGGATGCTGCATTGGCAAAGGCGGTTGAATACTTAAAGCAATGGGCTCCATCCTATTTACATGAGTATTCGATGCCAATCGATGATGCTGTACATGATGACTATAGTAAAGATTATTACTTCTCCTTCCCACGTATCGTAAATGGGATTGCGGTTGTTGGAGATGAAATACACGTAGGTATTGGCTCTGATGGGTCATTACGTTCATTGAATGTTAATAAACAAAAGATTAATAATTGGCCATCTATCAGCCAGGTAATCTCAGCTGATAAAGCTAAAGAAGCTTATAGTAAGGCACTTACATTACAGCTACAATATGCAAAACAAGATACTGAAGGTAAACAACATTATGATCTAATCTATGCTCCAACTTACAATGGTAGTTTAGATAATCAGATTGATGCAATTACTGGTGAATGGTTGTATCAGGTAGATGGCTCCAAAGAGAAGCCATCCATTTCACATCCAACTGCAGCTAATGAATTAAATTATCTTTTAAATCAAAATGTATTAGAGGTAAAAGATATAGCAAACTTTAATGCTGATGCTGCTGTAACAAAGGGAGAAGCATTAAAGATTCTACTAAAATCTTTAACATATGGCTATTTTGGTAGCGGCGAAGGAGAAAAGCAATCCTTCAGCAATATCGATAAAAACCATCCATTATATGGAGTGGTTGAACAAGCTGTTAGAATGGGAATTTTACAGCCAGCAAACCAATTCGCTTTGGATGAGACATTAACTCGCCAAGAGCTAGCAGTTTGGGCTGTTAAAGTAATGCAATTGGAGAATGTTGCAAAGTATAAGGATATTTACAAATTAAACTTTGCGGATGCAGCGTCTATTGATCCAGCGTATACAGGCTATATAGCAATAGCAAATGGGATGGGTCTAATTGATACACAGCAAAATAACTTTAATGCTACTAAGAGTGTGTCATATGCCGATTTGGCTGTGTCAACAGTTCGTTTAGCAAAAGCAATTCAAGAAAATAAAGTGGATCGTAACTTCTATTATTAAGTCGCATTCCACGAAAAGGGTATCTCCTCATTGTAGGAGATGCCCTTTTTTTTAGGTTAGTTTGTAGAAGAATAGGGAAGTAATATGTAAGAAAGGAGTGAATCAATTGAAATTGAAATTTATCTTAGCGATTCCTTTAATGACTATTATTCTTTACGGCTGTAATAAGGATGAGGTAAAGGATGTGCCAGCAAACGCACCAGCAGATCAAAATGCTACCCAACAAACTGGTGATACACCAACTGACCAAGTGACCTTCAATTTTATAGAGTTTTCATTAGACGTTGACTACTCTGCAACGGAGTCTTATGAGGTAGAATATGAGGATAAAAAAACAGGCATAGAGGCAAAGTTACAGGATGATCGAAAAAATGAAAAACTACAGGGTGATGAAGCGTATACTAAATTAGAGCCGTTATTTAAGCAGTTGAATTTTGATTCTACAACACCTAATGATGAAGTGATTGATCAAGTAATCAAAGTATTCAATATTGAAGATAACTATCAATCCGTTGAAGTGGATGTCGAATTTGTAGACGGCAATGAAAAGGAATTTAAACGAATTAAATAATAGAAATAAGCCAGCTAGCGGATTGAATCAGTTAGCTGGCTTATGTTGTTGAAAAAAGATGATGTCAACGGAAGAAAAAGTAACTTTGCAAGGTGAGGGGTTGATTTCCGTTCCGCCAGCATCCTTTCCAGGGGGCGTCCGAGGAGCCGCTTCACTCACTAGCGTTCGCTCCAGGGTCTCCTCTGTGACGCAAAATCCCCTTGGAGTGACGCTGGCTCCACTCCAATCAACCATTCTGCAAAGTGTCTTTACTTTTTTCATACTAGCATAGCAATCAAATAGCCCATTATCTGTATTCTTATAGGGGATAAACTCTTATTTTCAATGTGGAGAAGTGATGCGTGACAACAGCTCTTCATAAAGAGTAGAGAACACCTTCACTTTATTTGAAAACCTTTGCTAAAAAGGTAACACTTTTGTGG
>NZ_JBHERJ010000095.1:0-93332 GCF_043359455.1 Lysinibacillus sp. PWR01
TTAAAGTCGTTTTCAGCGACTTTATTATCATATCTCATTCACAACAAGAAGTCAACAACTTTTTTAAAACTTTCTTTTCAAGCGTTCCTTCTTGTTAAGGACAAGTAATAATATATAATATAGCATTTTAAAAATCAAGCATTTTTCGTAAAAAAATTAAAAATCTTTTTAATATCTATTATAAACAATAGAATTCCTGCTAATACAATCAATCCACCAATGATTTGTGTCATGATTAAATACTCTTTAAATATCAACAAGGCTAAAAGAGCGGCTCCTACAGGCTCAAATAATATAGCAATTGAAACAACATTCGTACTAACATATTTAATAGACCAATTAAACAAAGTATGACCAAGTAAATTTGGTATTAATGCTAATAAGATAAACCATAACCAATCCATCGAAGAGTATGGACCAAAAGATTCCCCTTTAACCAATACATATATAAATAAAGTAATGGTACTCACAACATATACAACCATTGTATAGGTCACTAAAGATAATCTCTTTCGTACATCCTGTCCTAATAGAAAATATGCTGTCGCTAGGGCACAAGCAATGAGTGCTAGTATATCTCCATAAAAGGCTGTTCCACTTACTTTAAAATCACCCCAACTAATTAAAACACTTCCTATTATGGCAATTGATCCTGCAACGATTGTTTTCATCGTTATTTTCTCTTTAAAGAAAAAGTATGTTCCCACAAATGCAAACAAGGGTTGTAGTGTTACTAAAACTGTAGAACTTGCTACTGAAGTATAGTTAAGTGATTCAAACCATAATATAAAATGAAATGCTAAAAAAATCCCCGCAACTGAAGAAAATAGCCAATCACGTCTATTTAAAGTAGTTAACTCCTTTGTATATCCTCTCAAAAACAATGGTGCCATTATTAAAACAGAAAATAACATGCGATAAAATGCGATAATGCCCGCTTCCGCCGATGCTAGTTTCACAAAAATAGCTGACATAGATACTGAAATTACACCAATAACTATCGGGATGTATGGATGAATTTTAGGCTGCTCCATAAAACCCCACCTCCCTGAAAAAATACTTATATGTCCTCACTTCATGTTGTACAATACAAAAAAGTGATGCACATATAATAATGACAGTTTGCATATCTCTTAGCAATACGAAATATCAATGGAGGGTTGTGTATGGAAACATTATTGGAAAATATGATTACATATGAAGTTGGCATAAAATTAGTTATTGCAGCCACATTAAGTTTAGTAATCGGTATCGAAAGGGAATTAAAGAAAAAACCAGTGGGATTAAAAACAAGTTTAGTTATTGCTACTTTCAGCTGCTTATTAACGATCATCTCCATTGAGACAGCCTACTCAACCCCTGCTAGAGAAGATATCAATATTACGATGGACCCTCTTCGTTTAGCTGCACAAATTGTTAGCGGAATTGGCTTTCTTGGTGCAGGAGTCATTCTAAGACGCGGTAATGACAGCATTACGGGTTTAACAACTGCTGCCATGATCTGGGGAGCCGCTGGTATCGGGATTGCAGTTGGTGCGGGATTTTACATGGATGCAACATTAGCTGTTGTGATCATTGTTTTTGGTATTGAAGTACTCTCGCCTTTCCTTATGAAAATCGGGCCAAAGCGAATTCGTATGCGAGAAATTTTATTAAAAGTTCAAATTGATGATGACAATCATACAGAATCGTTTCTATTATTTTTAAAGGACAACAACATTATCATCGAAAACATACGCATCAAAGATGTACCTTTAAAAAATGATAGTGTTTTACATGAATTAGATTTACGTCTATCCTTAATTGTCTCTGATAATTTGTTGTCATTTTATCGTTCATTACGAGCACTATCTTATATAGAAAAAATCGAAATGGAAATTTTAAACTAGTTGGAGGATTTTTTATGGCAGAACTATTAAAACTACTAAAAGACGGCAATAAACCCTCTCTAATGGCTGCATGTGTAAATGCCTTTTTAGGGATTATTAAAGGGATCGCCTTTTTCTTTACAGGTAATGTTGCCATGTTTGCAGAAATGATGCACTCTCTAGGGGATGCAGCTAACCAATTATTTGTGTATATAGGCTCAGCTCTTTCTAAAAAGGCACCTACAAAACAATTTCCCAGTGGCTTTGGCCGTATTGTCAACTTAGTATGTCTCTTTGCTGTTATTATTGTAGCTATACTTTCTTATGAAACAATAAAAGAAGGTTGGCATCATTTTATTCATCCTGCTGGTGAGTCTAGTGGGATACTGATTGCCCTAGGAGTACTATTCATAGGGATTGTTTTAGAAGGAACCGTGCTAGCTAAAGCGGCTGCAGAAGTACTACATGAAGCAGGTCAAGAAAAGGCAGGTATCGCAGCGATTCCAAAAGCATTCTCTTATTTAAATCGAGCAAAACCGGCAACAAAATTAGTTTTTATGGAAGATTTAGTTGCTACTGCGGGTAACTTCTTAGCCTTTGCAGCTATTTTAATTGCTTATTTTACAGGTTGGGGTCGAATAGAAGGACTAGTTTCGATGATAATCGGAGCCATGATGTTTTATGTAGTTGGTAAGGTGTTCCTCGATAATGCACGTGGCGTCATTGGTGAAACGGATGAGGAAATGTTAAACCATATCGCTCACCTTGTAATGGATGATCCGAACATAAAAGATATTATGCGTCTTGAAGTGGTTAAAGAAGGGGAGTTTTTACATGTAGAACTAGTAGCTGAAGCTGATCCCCTTTTATCGCTAGCTTTTTTAGACGATGTTCGCGATCATTTAACAGAAGTCATCTTAAGCCAAAAAGGGGTATCGAAAGTAGCTATATTATTCGACGAAGATGATGGTAAAACAAGCTGGATACATGTTGGTGAAAAGCCAAATAACTCCATTTAATACTTTATAAAGACAAATAGCCAATTGCCGTATTTCAGGCAGTTGGCTATTTATTATACTAGTTTTAAATAATCTCGTCCGTCATTAATTTTTACTTCATTTAGATAATTAGGAATATCCTCATAACCTACAAAGACATGGTTTGTAATCATGAATGTAAGTAATTTGTTACAAGCAATCGTTTTTCTTTTACCATTCTGTTGAATAACGATTTTTGAAAATTGTAGAGAAGCTTGACGGTTGGCTAACGCATATTCTTCGGCATTTAGAATGTTTCTGCCATCCACATGACAACCCAACACGAAATTTCCTGCAAAAGAATCCTTTAATACATTCGGATGCATGGATTGATAATGTACTTCAGCAATTGAATCTTCTATATTCATGAATTGATGGGCTACCAAATAATGTTTTAAAGCACCTTTTAAATCAATTGCAATAGCTGTATCTGCTAAAATCGTTCGATAATAAACAGGAACAATTTCAGCACCCCCCAAATACGGCTTAACTTCTACAACAATTTCTCCAGAAGGACGAACAAATAATTGTACAATTGCTTTATTTACACCATCCGAAAAAATAATATTCGTTTGCCCAAAACGTAAGCTTTTAAAAAATATACTTTGATCTACAATGTATCCAGTGATTATTTTATCATTTTCAATTTGCAATGATTTCGCTTCAATTCCCAATACTTCTACACAATTCTGCATTTTATATACATGCTGCTGAAATGGCATTTCTACACAACTTAATGTAACAATACGGTCCTCTAGCAATTGTTTCAACATTTGATCCCTCTCCTCTTTGTTTAATATTGTAATTATTTTAATAAAGGTGACTGAACAACTTCTGAACATCGACATATCAGTTGAGTGATTACGACAAAAAACTGTTCGTTTCTATCATTCAAAAATCGCCTTATAGTAAAACAATCGACAATATAGGTTGAATGACTCAATAAAAAACGTGACTTTTCTCACTTAAAACAAAGAAAAATATATTTTTAACCCTTTTATTATCTATCTATTTTATTATATTGCAGGACTAAAGAAACTTCTACGACAAAATTCAACATTTATCGTTAATTTTTCTTAACCTTGCAATAAAAAAGTATGAGGCTATCAACATAGCCTCATACTTTATGTTTAAAGAGAATTTTGTAAAATAGTTCTTACATCTTGCTCTTGCAATTTATTAAAGTTTCCAAAAGGTCCATTTTGCATAGCATGATCAACAATCTGTTGGAATTTCGAATCATCAATATCGTAATCAGCTAAACGATTAGGCGCTCCTAATGATGTCCAAAATGCAGATAAACAATCAATTCCTTCGTAAGCAACCTCTTCAACTGTCTTACCAGTTGCATCGACTCCAAATACACGTGTTGCTATACCTGCAAAACGCGCAGGATTTACTGGTACACTTAGACGCATCCAATGTGGTTGAAGAATTGCTAAACCACCCGCATGTGGAATATCATATACAGCCGATACAGCATGTTCAATATTATGGGATGCCCAATCCCCGCGAGAACCAATGGATAAGAATCCATTTAAACCAATTGTCCCTGCTAATAAAATGGTTTCACGTAACTGCGTATTTTCTAGGTCCTCTACTAATTTTGGAGCTGTCGTAATAACCGTTCGCAATACACCTTCACACATTTCGTCTGTAATTGGGGTATTCGTTGTGTTATGGAAATATTGCTCAAATACATGTGACATCATATCAACAATTCCATAGACAGTGTGGTTTTTAGGTACAGTCACTGTATATGCTGGATTTAGTATTGAAAATTTTGGGAAGGCTGCTGGGCTACCCCAACTTAGTTTTTCTTCTGTAGCAGCGTTTGTAATCACCGATCCAGCATTCATTTCAGAGCCTGTAGCAGCAAGTGTTAACACTGTTCCTAGTGGTAAGGCCTGTTCTACTAACACTTTACGTGTCACGATATCCCAAGCATCGCCATCATATTTTGCACCAGCAACGATTAATTTAGAACAATCGATTACTGAACCACCACCAACAGCCAGAACTAAGTCAATTCCTTCTGTTTTGCATAGTTCAATACCACGTCTAGCTGTTTCTACTCGTGGATTTGGCTCTACACCGCTTAATTCAAAAATCGTTTTATCCGCCTGTTGTAATTTCTCTATAACAGCATTGTATACACCATTCGCTTTAATGCTTCCGCCACCATATACAACTAAAACCTTGTTTCCAAATTGCTCTAATTCTTTCGGTAATTTTTCCAGTGCGTCCTCACCAAAATGTAGTTTCACTGGGTTAAAAAAAGTAAATGAATCCATCTAATTCGCCCCTTTCTAGTTGGATTTTCTCATAATTACGCTAGAGAAAGCAAAGATTAAACGCTGCAACACTTTGCTATTTCTAAAGGTTTTATCAAACTGTTCAGATTTTGTTCAGGCAATAGTTGTATAGTACTATTTAATACATAAAATAAAAGGAAATTTTGCACATGCTTATTATTATGATTGCTGCTGTAACTATTATTTTGGGCTTTTTTCTGCTAAGATTTTTTAAAATCCAAAAAATAAGGAAAGAAAAAAAGATGCTATTAGAACAGCGCCTAGACCACCTTATTCAATCGAATAAAAATGAAAAAAATGAGTCATCCCATTAATTTAGGAATGACTCATTATCTTATCTTTTGATTACTTAAACCCATCCACGGAAGCGTGAAGCTTCTGCAGTACGGCGAACACCTACCATGTAAGCCGCTAAGCGCATATTGATGTTACGTGTTGTAGCTGTTGTATAAACATTGTCAAATGCTTCAACCATTTTTTTGTATAGACGTTCTTCCACTTCTTCTTCTGTCCAATAATAACCTTGGTTATTTTGTACCCATTCGAAGTAAGAAACTGTCACACCACCAGCAGAGGCTAATACGTCTGGTACAAGTAAAATGCCACGCTCTGTTAAGATTTTAGTTGCTTCAGCAGTTGTAGGACCGTTTGCTGCTTCTACTACGATATTTGCTTTAACATTGTGTGCATTGTCAGCTGTAATTTGATTTTCAATGGCAGCTGGCACTAAAATGTCACAATCAAGCTCTAATAATTCTTTGTTTGAAATTGTGTTTTCAAATAAAGTAGTTACTGTTCCGAAGCTATCACGACGATCTAATAAATAGTCGATATCTAAACCTTCAGGATCATGAAGGGCACCATAAGCATCTGAAATACCGATTACTTTTGCACCTAAGTCATGCATGAATTTCGCAAGGAAGCTACCTGCGTTACCAAATCCTTGAATAACAACACGAGCACCTTTAATATCAATACCACGTTTTTTAGCTGCTTCTTCGATTACGATTGTAACACCTTGTGCAGTCGCACGGTCACGACCTTGAGAACCACCAAGTACTAGTGGCTTCCCAGTGATGAAGCCTGGGGAGTTGAATTCATCCATGCGGCTGTATTCATCCATCATCCATGCCATAATTTGTGCATTTGTAAATACATCTGGCGCAGGAATATCTTTTGTTGGCCCCACGATTTGACTTACTGCACGTACATAACCACGGCTTAAGCGTTCAATTTCGCCCATAGACATTTGACGAGGATCACAAATGACACCGCCTTTACCACCACCGTAAGGTAGATCGACAATACCACATTTCAATGTCATCCACATTGAAAGCGCTTTAACTTCCTCCTCAGACACTTGCGGGTGGAAACGAACCCCACCTTTAGTTGGTCCTACAGCATCATTATGTTGTGCGCGGTAACCTGTAAATACTTTTGTTGTACCATCATCCATTTTCACTGGAATGCGTACTTGTAGCATGCGAAGCGGTTCCTTTAGTAATTCATACATTGCTTCATCATAGCCAAGTTTATTTAGAGCATCTTGAATGACATCTTGAGTTGATGTGAAAAGATTTAAGTTTTCAGACATTATTAAATCGCCTCTTTGTTTTTTTTAATGATAGTTATCGGCATCATTGTAACATACTTCCGAATTAAAATGTGAACATTTTGTTAAAGTTTAAATACTTTTTCAATTTGTTCAATTGACCAATCTAAATCCTCTTGAGAAATAACAAGTGGTGGGGCAAAACGAATTACTGTATCATGTGTTTCTTTACATAATAGACCTAATTCTTTAAGTTTTTCACAGTATGGACGAGCTGCTTCCGTTAGCTCCATACCGATAAATAAACCGCGACCACGTACATCCTTAATAACAGGGTTGTTAATTTCTTTTAATTTACCTTTGAAGTATTCACCAAGTTCGTGTGAACGCTCTGCTAATTTTTCATCTAATAAAACTTTAATAGATGCAATTGAAACTGCACAAGCTAAAGGATTACCTCCGAAAGTTGAACCATGTGAACCTGGGTTGAATACACCTAAAATGCTACGGTTTGCAGCCACACAAGAAATTGGGAATACGCCGCCACCTAGTGCTTTACCTAAGATATACATATCTGGTTCTACTTCTTCCCAATCACAAGCAAACATTTTACCTGTACGTGCTAAACCAGCTTGAATTTCGTCAGCAATGAATAGTACATTGTTTTCACGGCAAAGTTCACGAGCTGCTTTTAAGAAGCCTTCTGTTGGAATTACGATACCAGCTTCGCCTTGAATTGGTTCAATTAAAAATGCAGCAGTGTTTGGTGTAATAGCAGCTTTTAAAGCTTCAAGATTACCGTAATCTACTAATTTAACGTTTGGTAGCATTGGACCAAAACCACGACGGTATTCTTCATCAGAAGATAAAGATACAGCTAGCATTGTACGACCATGGAAGTTACCATTACATGCAATAACTTCAGCCTTACCCTCTTCTACGCCTTTTACATCATATGCCCAACGGCGAGCTGCTTTAAACGCAGTTTCTACTGCTTCAGCACCAGTATTCATTGGTAATACCATTTCTTTATTTGTTAATTTCCCTACTAGCTCATACCATTCTCCAAGGTTTTCACTGTAGAAAGCACGTGAAGTTAATGTTACTTTATCAGCTTGCTCTTTTAAAGCAGCGATAATTTTTGGGTGACGGTGTCCTTGGTTTACAGCTGAATAAGCTGATAACATATCTAAATATTTGTTGCCTTCTGGATCTTTAACCCAAGCACCCTCAGCCTCTGAAATAACGATTGGCAGTGGATGATAGTTTGCTGCACCAAAATTTTGTGTTTGTTCAATAACTTGTTGAGTTTTTGTCATATCCTATTCTCTCCTTACTAAATCATGATGAAAAACTTTTAATAGAAAGGGACTATGTATCACTATAAGTAGAATGATTAAGAATTTAACAACAATTCAAACGATAAATTTGCTAACTTCTCCAAGGTAAACTACGTCATGGATGTCTACGGTTTTAGCCAGTGTAGCGTTACCTAGAGAAGTGTCACAAATTCATTCAAAATGCCTCAATTTCTACTTACTTTGAATAGCCCTCACGTCAATGTGAAAATTAAAGCATTTCTGATGTTGTTTTTGCTTGCATATGCAGTTGTAGGTAGTCTGGGCCACCTGCTTTTGAATCTGTACCTGACATGTTAAAGCCACCGAATGGTTGGTAACCAACGATTGCACCTGTACAGCCACGGTTGAAGTAAAGGTTTCCTACATGGAATTCTTCACGCGCTTTTTCTAGGTTCACACGGTTAGTTGTGATAACAGCGCCTGTTAAACCGTATTCTGTATCGTTTGCAATTTCAATCGCGTGGTCGAAATCTTTTGCTTTTGCAATCGCTACGACTGGTCCGAAGATTTCTTCTTTCATAATACGAGCAGAAGGCTCTACGTCCGCGAAGACAGTTGGTTGTACGAAGTAACCGACTGAATCATCTGCTGTACCACCAGCTACTAGACGACCTTCGCCTTTACCGATTTCGATGTACTCTGTAATTTTATTGAATGCTGCTTGGTCGATTACTGTTGCCATAAAGTTGCTGAAATCAGTTGGGTCACCCACTGTTAAAGCGTTTGTTAACTCTTCTACACGGTTCACCACTTGGTCATACACATCTTCTACGATAACAGCACGAGAACATGCTGAACATTTTTGACCAGAGAAGCCAAATGCTGATTTCACGATCGATTGTGCAGCTAATTCTAAATCTGCTTCTTTATCGACTACGATTGTATCTTTACCGCCCATTTCAGCGATAACTCGTTTAATCCAAATTTGACCGTCATTTAACACAGATGCACGTTGGTTGATACGTAAGCCGACATCACGTGAACCTGTGAAGCTGATGAAGCGTGTTTTTGGATGATCAACTAAGTAGTCACCTACTTCAGCACCAGAACCTGGTACGAAGTTCACTGCACCTGCTGGAAGACCTGCTTCTTCTAATACTTCGATAAATTTATACGCCACAACTGGAGTTGTTGAAGCTGGTTTTAATAAAACTGTGTTCCCTGTTACTAAAGCTGCTACTGTTGTACCAGCCATAATTGCAAATGGGAAGTTCCAAGGAGAAATGACGATACCAATTCCTAGTGGAATATAGTCATAACGGTTGTACTCACCTGGACGGCTTTCTACTGGTTGACCGTTTTTAATGCGTAGCATTTGGCGACCATAGTATTCCAAGAAGTCGATTGCTTCCGCTGTATCTGCATCTGCCTCTGCCCATGGTTTCCCAGCTTCTTTTGTTAATAAAGCAGAGAATTCATGTTTACGACGACGGATAATCGCTGCTGCTTTGAATAAAACGTCCGCACGAATCGCTGGATCAACTTTTTTCCAAGTTTTAAATGTTTCATCTGCCGCTTGCATTGCTTTTTCAGCTAAGTCTTTGCTTGCCTTCGAAACGCGACCAATGACTTCTGTTTTCTTTGCAGGATTGTACGAAACGATTTTATCTTCCGTTGTAATGCGCTCGCCACCAATAATTAGTGGGTAGTCTTGACCTAAGTAACCTTCAACTTTATTTAAAGCCTCTACATAAGCATTGTAGTTTGCCTCTTGTGAAAAATCTGTGAATGGTTCGTGTTTGTATGGAATCATACTTAATCCTCCCTTGTGAAATGTATTTGGGTATGCAAAAAACATTGACGCAAAATATCTTTGCGTATAAAATATCCTTACACTTATTATAATGCAAAATTTCGTTGCATATTTCAAGTAAAAAATTTTTGAGGTGCACATTTTTATGAAAAATTCTGAACCTTTACTACCTTTTTATGAGTTTATTGCAACA
This sequence comes from Lysinibacillus sp. PWR01, assembly GCF_043359455.1. Classification (NCBI taxonomy): domain Bacteria; kingdom Bacillati; phylum Bacillota; class Bacilli; order Caryophanales; family Bacillaceae; genus Lysinibacillus; species Lysinibacillus sp. PWR01. Next base: position 10,080 of record NZ_JBHERJ010000095.1, read on the forward strand.
AATGTATCCGTTGGTATTCATGCAGTAGACCTATCTGGCAAAACGATTATTTATAATACAAAAATGAAAGAAATTGAAGGATTTCATTTTGATGAACTTGCGGATCGTTCCATTATTGAAATGTTTTCCTTCCGACAACACGAAAGTACATTAATGCGTGTTTTACAAACAGGAAAAAAAGAAATTAATGTTAAACAATCCTACTGGAATAAAAATGGCCATGAAATTACAACAATCAATGATACTTTTCCACTTTTTGTTGAAGGTAAACTAATTGGCGCAATCGAATTTGCACGTGATATTACCTCGCTGGAAAAGCTTGTTTATCAACCCCTTCGTCGTTACGATGAACCATTAACATTTGATATGATTAAAGCTGATTCTGAATCAATGAAGCAGGTTATCGAAAACGCTAAAAAAGCAGCCGCTGTAAAATTACCAGTATTATTAATTGGCGAATCTGGCACAGGGAAAGATTTAGTAGCTGAAGGAATTCACCACGCAGCTTCCCCCGATCCTGACGCCTTTGTGACACTCGTTAGTCGCCGTTCAGCTCAATCGGTGCTTGATAAATTACAACAGCTATTAGAAGAAGATAAAGATTATACCTTTTTCTTTGAACGTATCGATTTTTTAAGCTTAGACATTCAAGAGCAGCTTTTAGATATACTGCATTCGCTTCCACAGTCCAAATATATGCTAATTGGAAGTGTGGGCAGTGACCCTATTACATTGATTGCCGAAAAAAAGCTGTCTAAATCTCTTTATTATTTTTTTGCAACAATGGCTATTACCATTCCCAATTTAACGGATCGAAAAGAAGATATTCTTCCATTTGTCGATGATTATTTTAGTCGACATCGAGAACGCTTTGCCTCCCAAGTCACTGAACTTGCACCAGATGTACAGGAATTATTTTTACAATATGATTGGCCAGGCAATTTAAAGGAACTTGAGCTACTACTGGATGAGATTGTTTCATTTATGACTACGGAGTCCACTGTTACTTCAGATTTATTACCTTTACATTTCCGCTTCAAAGTGCAGCAGCAAGATACAAACAATCGTGAACCCGAATTTTTTATGTTCCATCAAAATCACAATGTCATGCCACTCGATGCCTATTTGCGTGAAGCCGAATCATATTATGTGCAAAATGTCTTAAATTTATATGAGGGCAATATTACAAAGGCAGCGAATGCACTTGGTATGAGCAGACAAAACCTACAATATCGAATCCGCAAAATAAAAAAACAATAGCAAAAAAACGAGGATACCTTCATTCGAAAGCATCCTCGTTTTTTTATTGACCAGATTGTTCAATCCAGTCCTGTAATTTATCTTTTAAGGAATTAAAACCATTCGCATCCGATTCATCTACACGGTCCTGCAATGATTTTCGTGGTGGTGCATCTTTTTTTCTTACTGTTGCTGGGCGATCCTGTAGCGCTCTCATCGATAAACTAATTTTTTCGGCCTCTTCATCGATTTCAAGAATCTTGACTTCTACTTCTTGCCCAACCGCTAAAAATTCACTAACGTCCTTCACAAAGCCGTATGTTATTTCCGAAATATGCACAAGGCCTTGCGTATTGTCATCTAGCGCAACAAATGCACCATATGGTTGAATACCTGTAACTTTTCCGGTCAACACGTCTCCTAATTCATATTTTTTTACCATAACCTTTGCCCACTTTCTTTTTGTTTGCTACGTATATATCGCTTAAATTATAACATACGTGTAAATACGGGGCAAAAAATCTCCTTACTCGGAAACGGCTGTAATGATGTAACGTTTTTCACCTTTTCCTGTAGTCACTGTACCTAACTGGAAGGTTAAATGCTGACCAATCATCTGAACTGATTCTGGCTTAACACCTGCTTTAATGGTTGTTTGAGAGGCATCTATGGCATAAAGAACTGTAAAATGTTCCATACCATCAAATTGAACCACTTTATTTAAATCTACATCTTGAGACAATAACCGTTTAGCTGTTTCTTGATCTCCTTTTCCTTGTGCATATAAGAATAGACTTACAACGTTCATTGGATTTAATGAATCTAGGATCATATCATCTTTGCTTGACGTATACGCATTGTATAAACCTTCCGTTTGGATAATCCACCGGTAATCAATTCGTAAGCTTGTCGAACCATCTTCTGATTCCATATAGACATCGTTACGTAAATATGAAAGCGCCATCCCAATATCCTGTGTTGTAAGTTTTCCCCTTATTTTGAATGTTCCTTTTCCCTTAAATTCTTCGAGGATAAATTGTGCAGTCAAGCGCATCGAGTCTCCATACTTCCCATTTACCGTATCATTTAATAGCTTTATATGTTCGGGGGAGTATCTATTTTTGTCATCTGTACCTTTTAAAAGTACGAGCCACGTATTTTCAAACTCTTTCTTTAAATTGTGTAATTGGAAATCAAGTCCTGATGATGATAAGTCTTTTACTAATGTTCTTTCATATAATTTTAAAATACGAGCAGATTCTTCTACAGAAAATCGTAAGTCCTCACCATTGAATAAAGAGCCCATAGCCAAATATTTAAACAAGCCCAAGATATCAGGATGAAGACGGTCAATAGAGATTGGTGCATCTTTCATAAATAGAGGATTTGTTTTAAAACTATAGGTATTCCCATCATGTGACAATTCGAAATATTGTTTTTTGGTCGTTGCAATCAATTCATTTAGTTCTTTAGGATAATCTTTCTTTGCTTGTGAAAGTACCGTATTAAACTGAGAAAGTTCATTTGTATAATATTTCAAAACATCTTTCGTTGCGTAGTAATATATGCTAAAGAAATATCTAGATTCGGCAAATGACATCGGTTTTTCATACGTTCCTATTTGCTCTATCAGTTCTCGAGGTGTTTGCAAACAGTCTAATATTTCTTGCTCTAATTGTGTTAAATATTTTGGATCATCAGCCATTCTATTTAAAACTATTTTTTTATTTTTAGCTTTATCATTGTATATATTATCAGCAGATACAACAAATGTTAGTTTCTTAAAATTTTCCTCAGGTATATTGAGCTCAAGGCGTGTTTTTTCACGTTTTTCATGATACATCTTTTGAAATCTAGAAAACCAATCTTCATAGTTGCTTTCTAATTTTTCTTCATCTGAATGAACGAGTGCTGAAGGATGGAACATATAAGACGAAATTAAAATACCTACCAAAAGCACACTGGCAATACTTGCGATCCATACAGCCGATTTTTGCCATCTTGCAGAAGGCTTTCGAACCGTATTCATACTTTCTAGAGACTCCCTTACATTATCCTCAGCTTCAATTTGCTGAAGAACTCGTTGTGGGTCTAGCTGTGATTCCATTCGATCATAGGATTTTTTTAGTAGTGCCATACGTTGATCAAATTGCTTATCATCCATTTTCAACACTCCCATCTTGCATTAATGCTGCCTTTAGCTTTTCCTTCGCACGTAATAATCGCACTTTCACCGTCGATAGTGAAATATTTAAGACTTCAGCGATTTCTTCGTATTTTAATTCGTGGAAATAATACAACACGAGAGGATAACGGTATTTTTCATCAAGGGCCTGAATGGCACTGTGTAGATGCCTGTCCTCTTCGAACAAAAGAACATTCTCTTCTGCAGATGAATAGGTCTTTTGCTGCTGGGCATGTAGCTTGTCCTCTTTTGCCTGCTGTCGCTGTTCCTTACGATAATAATCACGAGTAGCATTTAATGTGATTTTATAGAGCCACGTTGTAAATCGATCCTGTTTAAATTGATGTAAAAAGCGATACAGTTTGACAAATACCTCCTGCGAAACATCAGCTAAATCATTCGTATGTACACCGCATTGAAAGGCAAACTTTTCAACGGTTCGTTGATGATTGCGGATAAGCTCGATATAGGCCTCTTTATCTCCTTGCTGTGCCCTTGCTATTAATTCAACCTCCATCATGGCTATCCCCCCTTTTTGTTAATGGAACGATGCAATCTGCCTAATTGTTACATAAATTAGATGTCTTTCCTTATATGTCATCATTCTATATTTTTACTCCATCAAATGTCTTCCGATCTATCATCAATTTTCTGATATTTGCTTGTGTTATGAGAATATTGAGGTAAAATAAAACTTTAGTATAAGGAGGATTTATTTTCGTGTCATCGAGGGATCAATTTACAACTAAAATTGGGTTTATTTTAGCTGCTGCAGGAAGTGCTATAGGGCTGGGAGCCATTTGGAAATTCCCCTATATGGCAGGTACGAATGGCGGTAGTGTCTTTATTTTATTATTTATTTTATGTACATTCTTTATTGGCTTACCAGTACTCATTGCTGAGTTCATGATTGGTCGTAGAGGTCAAAAAGATGCTGTCACTTCCTTTAAGGAACAAGCGCCAGGGAAGCCATGGTATTTGATTGGCTGGGGCGGTATGGTGATCGCAGGCCTTATCTTATCCTTCTACAGCGTTGTCGGTGGATGGATTTTAAGCTACTTGGGTCGTGCCCTTACATTTAAGCTAACGAATGCTGGCTCTGACATCAACTACGCCGATTTATTTAGCAAGATTATTTCAAGTCCATTTGAAGCCGTTCTTGTACAGGGACTATTTATGTTATTAACAGTAGTCATTGTGTCAGCAGGTATTAAGGGTGGTATTGAAAAAGCCAGCACATGGATGATGCCTCTCCTCTTTATATTCTTTATTGTCCTAGTTATCCGCTCTTTAACTTTAGACGGGGCCATGGAAGGCGTTAAATTTATGTTTGTACCCGATTGGTCCTATTTTAATGCTGAAACATTTTTAATGGCTTTAGGACAAGCTTTCTTCTCATTAAGTGTAGGTATTGCCGTTATGATTACATATGCTTCCTATTTGTCTAAAAAAGAGAAGATTGGTAACTCTGCGATAAATGTAGCATCCATGAATATTATTATTTCTTTACTGGCGGGCCTTGTTATTTTCCCAGCAGTATTTGCACTTGGCTATACACCCGATCAAGGGCCTGGCTTAGTATTCATTATTTTGCCAGCTGTATTCGAACAGTTACCTCTTGGGGGCTTATTCTTAACAATCTTCTTCATTCTGTTACTTTTTGCTACAGTGACTTCTTCCATTTCCATGTTAGAAATTGTCGTGGCTATCGCCATTGGTGATAAATCAGAAAAACGTAGAAAGATTGCTTGGATTGGTGGAATCATTATTTTCATCGTTGGTATTCCAAGTGCCCTTTCATTTGGTATATTATCCGATGTAAAAATATTAGATCGCTCTATTTTTGACTTTGTTGATTTTATGACCAATAGCATCGGTATGCCGATAGGAGCTTTGTTGATTTCAATTTTTGCAGGTTATTATTATACAAAGGATATTTCACGTAAGGAATTAGCTGCATCTAGCTTACTGTTTAATATTTGGTACATTTTAATTCGCTACGTCTCCCCAATCGCCATTTTAGTCATTTTCATTCAGGGAATTTTACCTTTATTTAAATAAGTATTAACCTCAATCATTCCATTAAAAAAGAGGTTGTCCATTGACAACCCCTTTTTTTATAAGGAATATGCAAAATATTTTAAATAATACATTTCGCTTCAAATTTAATGGCAATTAGTTTGTAAGAAATGGCTACACAATCTTCAAACGGTATCCATTGCTCAAACGAATGCTCATATGTTTCTTGAATAACTTTTGCAAGTGTCGATGGATCATCAATCCCTTGCAAGGCTGCTACTACATCTGCTGTTTCTGTATCATAATGGTCTGGACCTAAGTGGAATGGATCCCACTCCTCTAGCAGATGGACAGCTGCTTGATTCATCTTAATATTTTCCAAAATACTCACCTATTATCCTTTGATCATACTCGTATGATACCATAGTAAAAAAAAAAGAAAAGAGTGATTTGCTTGTCTATTTTTGATCAAACTATCAAACGTCGATGTACAAACTCTGTAAAATGGGACGCAATGGAAAAGGTTTATGGCCTAAACAATGCGGCAGATATCTTGCCAATGTGGGTAGCTGATATGGATTTTGCTGCACCTACAGCTGTTTCAAAGGCTTTACAACAACATGCTGAACAAACTATTTTTGGCTATAGTTTTATGAGCGAAGAAGCGATCCAGTCCATTGTAGACTGGCAAAGTACTCGCCATGACTGGCACATTGAGAAAGAAGCCATCCTATTCTGTAATGGCGTGGTCGCTGCATTAGCTAACAGCATTGTAGCACTAACTAATCCTGGTGACAAAGTACTCATTTCACCACCAGTCTATCCGCCATTCTTTAACATACCAAAAAGTAATGGTCGTGAAGTTGTAAGCTGCCCATTAGTTGAAGAAGATGGAATGTTTGTCTATGATTTTGAAGCCTTCGAGCAGGCTTTAGCACAAGATGTGAAAGCCTACATATTCTGTAACCCTCATAATCCAGGAGGCTATGTATGGGATGAAGCTACTTTAAAGGAAATTGTACGACTTTGTGCTAAATACGATGTCATCATTATTTCTGATGAAATCCATGCTGATTTAATGATCAATGGGGATAAGCATATACCTTTAGCTAAAGTTGCAGGGGATGAAATCAATCGCATTGTTACGTGTATGGCTCCTACTAAAACATTTAACTTAGCAGGCATTCAAGTATCATATATGATTGTAACAGATAAGAAAAAACGCCTGCAGCTAGAGGCCATCAATATGGCGAGTGGACAAGGCTCATTAAATACATTTGCCTCTGTTGCCCTTCATGCTGCTTATACAGAAGGAGCTCCTTGGTTAGATGAATTACTTCCTTATATTTCTGCTAACATGGATTATGTGAAAGCTGAATTAGAGCAGATTCCAGGCATTCGTGTTACGATTCCTCAATCCACTTATTTAATCTGGATTGATTACCGAGAGCTAGCGCTTGAAGAGAAGGATATCATGAATCGCTTACTAGAAATCGGCAAGCTGGCACTAGAACCAGGGACAAAATACGGAGAAGAAGGTCGTGGCTTCCTACGAATGAATTTGGCTTGTTCATTTGATACTGTGAAAGATGGAGTCGAGCGTTTTAAAAAGGTCTTTGCAGAATAAAAATGGTTGAAAGGTTATCTCTACTTTTGGAGATAGCCTTTTTATGTTTAAAATCATAATTTTGTGGAAAAGTTTCTTATCAGTTGGATTTTAAAAGAGGTGTTTTACATGGACATCGTTCCATTAACGATTAAACGTGCCTATATGACATTCCTATTTCCTTTCGCCTATTCCACAAAAAATCGTCAAAAAATTGGTGATGTACTACTAAAGGAAGGTTTTTCTTTTTTCACCTTGAAAAACACATCTCTTGAAGACGCCTTTTACAGTGACATGACGATTATACATGAGGAGCTTGCTCAATTTTTCTATCCTTTTCTGGAGGATAAATTATTTCCAAACGAAATGAATAGCCCTGACTTTATTCGTTTTTCGAAAGCATTTTATACACAAGGTTCCTTACATCTTCAAGAAAGTCAAATCAATTATAATTACGAAGTAATGAGTATCGATGTGACATTATGTCCTTTTGGGAATGGCATTATAACAGTAAGAACAAATATTACAGATCAATCACATGATCTAAGTGATATATTAAATTTTGTTCATTATTTTAGAGTATTAGAGGCTAAGCTACGAGAGGAGAAAGGTGCCAGTCATCATTTTTCATTTGGTCATTGTTCTTCTACAAGTGAATTATTATTTAAGTATTTTATACCTTATTTACAGCCTTTTCTATTACATCAACAAGACCACAGCTACGAAGGCTTACCGTTCTTTGAAGATGAGCGAATGTTTGCCTCAGCTTATTTCATTGCTAAGGAAGAGGCTAAACTATTACCTGAGCATTTATTTCGATTAGGGCAAGTTGATGGTAGGACACCAGATGGCAAGCCCTTTATTTCTAGCACGAATCCTCACTATATCTCTAATTATGTACAAGAGCACACCCATACACGCTGGGCACCTAATAGTTATATTATCACCTCGTCACAGGCACAGATGACAATTACAAATAGGCCGTTTGACAAATGTACTCATAGTATTCAAGAATTTATGGGTACGCACTATTACAACTTGTTCATTCATTATTTTTATAAAATGATGCTCTTAAAGCTTTCCTATGAGTATAGTGAAATAAAGTGGGGCAAAGATAAGCAGGTTATCAATGAACTAATCGAGCTGATTACAAAGTTCTCTGCACGCTATTATTTTGAAGAAGTCATCGTAAGAACAGAAGGCAGAGAAATTTCTCAAATGCTGCGAAAGTATTTCCGTATAAATGAACATTATCTGGAAACTAAAGCAACATTGGATAGTTTGTATCGTATACAAGAAGACCAATATGATAATCGAAGTAATAATTTACTGTTTATTTTAACAGTTTTTACTGTTGTATCCGGTATTTACGGTATGAACTTAGTCATTGAAGGTTGGAAAGATAGCAGTGATTTCGATAGCATCGGTAGTTATACACTCTTTGAATGGGTAGCCTTTATTACTGCATTGAGTGGGATTGGCTTATCACTCGTACTAGTTTGTTTCACTATCCTCAAAACACTGCAAAATAGTATTCGCCGCTTAAAAAAATAATACAATAAAAGAATCTGCTCGCCCTCCGTGGCAAGCAGATTCCTTTTTTTAGATATTCTGTTGATTGTTTGTGTTTTTCTTATCCGCTAGAATACGTGCTTCAATTTCTTTTGATTTCAATTCTTGTTTCTTAGAAATTTTTCTGAAAAGCGTAAACACGATAATACATAAAATAAGCATAATTAAAAATTCAAATGCTGCTGGAATATAACCTGATTTGTCTTCTGGGAAATATAAAAATTGATACATAAAGTTTTGCATGTTCTACACGTCCTTATAAGTATTATTCAAAGACTGTAATTGACTCAATTTTCACATCTTCTAATGGTTTGTCACGGAAATCTTTTTCCACATCCGCAATTTTATCCACAATGTCCATACCTTCTACAACATGACCGAATACTGTGTGTTTATGGTCTAACCAAGGTGTACCACCATTTTGAGCATAAGCTTCGATGATCTCTTCTGGGAAGCCTGCCCCTTGTAATTGACGAAGCATATCACTTGGAAGGTGCTTCATTTGTACAATAAAGAATTGAGAACCATTTGTATTTGGACCTGCATTTGCCATTGAAAGCGCTCCACGTAGGTTAAATAATTGATCTGAGAACTCATCTTCAAAGGAATTACCCCAAATTGATTCTCCGCCCATACCAGTACCAGTTGGGTCGCCACCCTGAATCATGAAGTCTTGAATAACACGGTGGAAAACAATGCCGTTATAGTAGCCTGATTTAGCATGCCCTAAAAAGTTCTCAACCGTTTTTGGTGCGTGCTCAGGGAATAATTTAATTTTGACAGCACCTAATGTTGTGTTCATTTCTACAAGCACTTCGCCTGCTTGTACGTCTGTTGTTAATTGTGGAAACATGGAAGTCTCTCCTTTAATGATAAATTTCAGTTTCAATGAAAAAGATGCCCGTGCATCCTTTCTGACCTCATTTTAGTCTAACATACTTCTTATTGGTTTTCTCCCTCAAAGTATTGACGATTTTTGCACTTTTACTATTCATTTTTAAAACGAAGTAAATAGGTCCGAGCGAGTATTTGGAATCAATCCAAAATATGTTATTCTGATGAAGGATTTATAGAAAGAGTGGAGGCACACATGAAAAAGGCTTTTGGTTTTTTTATTATCGTTTTATCCCTTCCTGCTTTATGGTGGATTAGCACAAACATTAAAACAGAAATCAATATAGCACAAGCACATGAAGAACAAATGACAAATGCTATACATTTACCTGAGGTAGAAGCCCAGCTACCTGTTACCCTTATTGATCGAAATGGGCAAACATTTAGTGAGGAATATGTCGAATGGCGGCAGCCACTAAGTTTACAAGAAATTCCACAAATTGCCCAGGAAATATTCATCACAAGTGAGGATGCTGATTTTTATGAGCATATCGGCTTTGATTTAAGTGCGATTATTCGTGCGGTTGTAGCTAATTCAAATAGTAACACCACCTCTCAAGGTGGTAGTACCATCACACAACAGCTTGTTCGAATGCGTTATTTATCTGAGGAAAAAACATATGAACGGAAATTGACAGAGCTTTTTTATGCATATGAATTAGAAAAAGAATTTGATAAAGATGCCATTTTAACAATGTACCTGAATGAATCCTATTTTAGCAATCAAGTTTATGGCATTGGCGGAGCAGCCACTTATTATTTTCAAAAGCCACTCCAAGAATTATCTATTGCTGAAATAGCTTTCATTGCTGCTATCCCAAATAACCCCTCCCTTTACAATCCTTTAAAAAATTTTGATCAAACTAAAGCGAGGCAGGAACGATTGTTAGATACCCTTGCAGCAAATGGGGCGATTACAGAGGAAGAGGCAAAAAAAAATAAAGCTACTCCCATTACATTAAATGTGAAAGATAAAATTCAAAGTTATCCAATGTATAGCACTTATGTTCTTCAAGAGCTAAAATGGCTAGTTGCAGAAAAAGAAGGTTATGCGGATCGACTAAGCATTACAGTTAATGAGGAAGAGAAGAAAAACATTAAAGTACAATTAGATAATCGACTTCATACATTATTTCAAAATGGACTCATCATTCAAACGACGCTTGATCCAACTAAACAGCAGCATGATGAGGAAAAAATGTCAGCTATTCTTGAGGCTAGCCCATTGCAAGCAGCAGGTGCGGTCATTGAAAACCAATCAAGAGAAATAGTCAGTCTGTATGCAGGAAAGAACTATGAAAAATTTGATTTTCATCGTGCATTCCAAGGAACACGTCAGCCAGGGTCTGCCTTTAAGCCAATGGCAGTCTATGCACCATTTTTCGAAACGACATCCCATACACCTGATTCGATTGTCAATGGTGGTCGTTATTGTGTGGGCTCCTTTTGCCCCCAAAACTATGGAGGCTATACGTATGGTGATGTTTCTATTCGTACTGCTTTTCGACACAGCTATAATACATCTGCACTGCGTCTCTTTCAAACAGTTGGCGTTGAAACAGCCTTTGACTACCTTAATCGCTTTCACTTCCGCTCCATTGTAGAGAAAGATCATAACTATGCCGCATCATTAGGAGGATTAACCTATGGTGTGACAGCATTAGAACTAGCAGATGCTTATACAAGCTTTATTGATGGCTCTTATGTTCTTGCACATAGTATACGAAAAGTTACAGCTTTAGATGGAACAGAGCTTTATAGTTGGGATACACAGCGTGATCAGATCTGGTCTCCTAAAACAGTAAAATACATGCGTGAACTCCTTGCAGATGTTGTAGCAAACGGTACGGGTCAAGGTGTCTATAGTAACAGCAGCTACGTCGGTGCAAAAACAGGGACAACGAATGACTATCGAGACTACTGGCTTGCGGGGCTCAATGATGATTATACTGCCGCTGTTTGGCTAGGATATGATAAACCTCAATCGATGCAGCAATTAGAGGAATACAAAATCCACCATCAATTATTTAATATTTTGCTTGAGTAGTGAAATAACCAAAAGGTAGTAGTCGCTGAGACTACTACCTTTTCATAGTGTTGAAAAACAAAACCATCTATACAATTTTTGTGAAAGGTGAAAATGGATTTCCGTTACAGGCTACTTACTTTCCTGTGGGCGAGCGCCGAGCCGCTTCGTTTAGAGGCTTGCCTATCTCGCTTTCTCACGGGAGTCAAGTAGCCTTCCACTCCTCCCCACAAATTTAGCAAAGGTTTTCAAATAAAGTGAAGATGTTCACTACTCATTTTATGGAGAGGTGATGTCACGAATCACTTCTCCACATTTTTTACTACTGTTAGTATGAAAGAAAAGGAAAAGACACTTTTGCAAAATGGTTAATTGGAGTAGAGACAGCATCACAGACGGGACCCTGGAACCAACGTTAGTGAGTGAAGCGGCTCAGCTGACGCCCTCTGGAAAGGACGCTGGTGGAACGGAAATCAACCTCTCGCCTTTCAAACTTGCTTTTTCTGCCGTTGTTGACATCACCTTTTTAATAGTATGTATTAATTTGCAAACGGCAAACTTGCCAAAATACCATTGTATAGTTTCAACACAACATAAATAACAAGCGTTAAAAGAATCGTCCACATAAATAGCTCAAAGATTAATAGACCGATTGTGCCGCCCATTGATATAAAATGACTCATTTTATAAATCAGATAAATAAAGTAGGCAAATATCGTTATCACAAAGATACCAATTAAAACATAAATAAATTGGATGGCAAATGCGGAACACATGGCACCTACAAATAAGATTATATAGCCGCCACGAGCCTGACTTACAGTGGCTCCTTCGTTATCCTTTGAAAAAAACAGCATTCCTACTTCATGAATGGTTTCCCCTACAAGTTTAAGAGCCGAAAATAACATAAAAAAAACAATGGCAAAAACAATGAGTAAAAATACACGTAATTCAAAATCAGATAAAAACTCTCGCATACCTGAATACACACCGATGGCTTGAAAAATCTGTAATGATTTACCAACAGCATACATACCAAATGTCAAACTAAACAATAAAATTGTAATTAATGGTAGATAACCATAGATATATGGGTTCCTCATAAAAAATTTTTTTCCTCTATTTTTATTGATAACTTCCTATTTATAATATAACGAAAATTCTCTAACGACCGCAAGCTAAATCCCAATAGTACATATGCATCCTCAATTAAAGTACGTTATAATTGGGATACTTACCTGCATAAAGGAGGGTTTTTTTGTTACAAGTACTTTATATTTTTATTCCAATGCTTGTTGCAATATTAGTGCCATTATTATATAAACGCATGAAAAATATTCACACAGGTTGGTTTGTTCTTGCTGTACCTGCTACGCTTGCGATTATTTATGCAACATATATTGCTCAAGTGGCTAAGGGGGAAGTATTTACTGCAGAGCTCCCTTGGATTCCATCGCTTGATATTTCCATCATCTCATATTTAGATGGACTCAGCTTATTATTCTCATTACTCATTACTGGAATTGGCTCGTTAGTTGTGCTTTACTCCATTTTTTACTTAGATAAACATAAAGAAAAATTACATAACTTTTATGTTTACTTACTGTTATTTATGTCAGCCATGCTGGGAGTAGTACAGTCTGATCATTTAATTACACTCTATTTCTTTTGGGAGCTAACGTCCATATCATCATTTTTACTCATCGGCTATTGGTATAATCGGGATGCCTCACGCTTCGGTGCATTAAAGTCTATGATGATCACAGTTGGCGGCGGCTTAATGATGCTAGGTGGCTTTGTTCTGCTTTATTTAATGGGAGGGACCTATTCCATTCGAGAATTGATTGTCATGGCACCTAATTTAGTAGATCAACCTTTATTCACTTGGTCACTTATCCTAATACTCTTGGGCGCATTTACAAAATCCGCGCAATTCCCATTTTACATTTGGTTACCAGATGCCATGGAAGCGCCAACACCAGTAAGTGCATACCTTCACTCGGCAACAATGGTCAAAGCAGGTATCTATTTAGTTGCACGATTTACGCCGATATTTGCAGCCTCTGAGCTTTGGGTGTGGCTTGTAACAGGTGTAGGTATCTTAACTTTATTCTGGGGTTCCTTCTTTGCAGTGAAGCAAACAGATTTAAAAGGTATCCTAGCATTCTCTACAGTCAGTCAGCTTGGTCTTATTATGTCACTACTCGGCGCAAGCGCTGTTGCTTTTCATACAAATGGCTCAGTCGATACCATTAAATTTGCTGCATTTGCTGCCATTTTCCACCTTATCAATCATGCTACATTTAAAGGCAGTCTTTTCATGATTGCAGGCATTGTTGATCATGAAACAGGAACTCGAGATATTCGTAAACTTGGCGGATTAATGAGTATCATGCCAATTAGTTTTACTGTGGCTGCAATAGGAAGCTTATCAATGGCTGGTCTTCCACCATTTAATGGCTTCTTAAGTAAAGAGATGTTTTTAACAGCCATGCTTGCCCTTCAAAAGTTTGAATTTTTCGGCTTTGAAACATGGGGAGCACTCTTCCCTATTGTTGCTTGGATTGCTAGTATTTTCACCTTTATCTATAGCTTTTATTTTGTTTTCCGAACATTTAATGGAAATTACAAACCTGAGCAGTTACCTCATAAACCACATGAGGCACCGATTGGCATGCTAATTTCTCCAATACTTTTAGCGGCTTTAGTTGTGACAATCTTCTTTATCCCTAACTTTATTGGCAATACCTTTGTAAAACCAGCTGTCCAAGCGATTCAGCCATTTTTGTATGATACACCTCAAGCAGTGGATATTCATGTATCTGCTTGGCATGGCATCACCCCAGAGCTACTGATGACTATTGGAATTATCATTGTTGGGGTATTATTATTTGTCGCCTTACCAAAATGGCAAGGGATGTATCAGCGATTCCCGCAAGCCTTAACATTAAACAATGCCTATGACAAAATCATGCAGGGTTTAGACGTTGGCTTAAATCGTTTATCTCGACGCTATATGACAGGCTCTATGCGTCACTATTTACTCTATATGTTTAGTGGAATTACTGTAATTGTTATCGGCTCTCTTTTCATGAAAGATGCTTTTAGCATTTCATTCCAAGGAGCCTCACCAATAAATCTATACGAAATAATCTTGATCGTCGTTTTACTAATTGGTACTGCCATCACCATTTTGGCCAAGTCACGTTTAACGGCCATTATTGGGCTTGGTACTGTAGGCTATACCGTAGCCTTATTCTTTGTCATTTTTAACGCACCTGATCTAGCGCTGACACAGCTCGTTATTGAAACGATTTCAGTAGCACTATTTTTATTAGCATTTTACCATCTACCTAAGCTTGGTAAACGCGAGGAGCGAATGAGATTCCAGTTAAATCGTGCCGTTGTTTCGATTGCAGTTGGGGTGATGGTAACCCTTGTTGCCCTATCAGCTCATTCCCAAAAACTAATTCCCTCTATTGCTAAGTACTACGAGGAAACCGTGTATTCATTAGCTGGTGGCGGAAATATTGTAAACGTAATTTTAGTAGACTATCGTGGTTTCGATACATTATTTGAAATTACAGTACTCGGCATAGCTGGCATGGCCATCTTAGCTATGATTAAGTTACGTATGAATAGAAAGGAGAACACTCATGAAAACAAATGATGTGGTCATACAATTTACAGCTAAAATTGTATTTTTCATTATTTTCTTCTTCTCCATTCATATTTTTTTAGCTGGTCACTATACGCCTGGTGGAGGCTTTGTTGGGGGTCTGTTAACATCAAGTGCACTTGTTCTTTTAGTGTTAGCCTATGATATCAACACAGTCCGTCATATTCTACCTATTAATTACACGTATTTAACAGCCATTGGCTTACTATTAGCCCTTGCTACTGCGGCATACCCAATGTTTGTGGGCAAACCGTTTTTCACACATTTCTTTGATTATTTCGATTTACCGCTTCTAGGCAAACAGTCATTACACACGGCTATGCTTTTTGATAGCGGTGTCTATTTGGTTGTTGTCGGTGTTACGATGACCATTATTCAAACGATTGGGGAGGATGAATAATGGAAATAATTATGGCCTTTGTGATCGGCTTTCTCTTTATGGCAGCGGTCTATTTAATCTTATCGAAAAGTTTATTGCGCATTATTATTGGAACTGGTCTGTTAAGTCATGGTGCTCATCTACTGATCTTAACGATGGGTGGTCTTGGTGGCGAAGCTCCACCCGTCTTAAATGAAGGAGCCAAAACGTTTGCTGATCCCTTACCCCAAGCACTTATTTTAACTGCGATTGTTATAAGCTTTGGGGTGACAGCATTCTTCCTTGTACTTGCCTATCGTTCCTATCAGGAGCTTAACACGGATGATATTAGCTTAATGAGAGGAAGTGATGAGGATGAATAACTTCCTACTACTACCGATTATCATCCCATTTTTCTTCGGTATGATTTTAATGTTTGGACAAAAAAATCTAACCTATCAACGATCATTTTCATTACTTGGAATTGGACTAGCCCTCTTCTCTGCCCTTTCACTTCTTTTAAAAGTGAAACATGATGGTATTCAAAAGGTCACATTTGGAAACTGGCCCGTTCCTTACGGTATTACAATGGTATCTGATATGGTATCTGCATTGCTCGTTACAACAACATTGCTGATTGCGCTATTTGTTGTTTGGTATGGCTTTGGTTCCATTACGAAGGAGCGTGAACGCTTCTTTTATTACCCAGGTATTATGTTTATTTTAACTGGGGTCAATGGAGCCTTTACAACAGGCGATATTTTTAACTTATTTGTTTTCTTCGAAGTATTGTTAATGGCTTCCTATCTACTTATCGTTTTAGGTGGTGAGAAGGGGCAACTGAAAGGGTCTATTAAATATATTTTAATTAATGTTATTTCTTCGGCCTTATTTGTTATTACCGTTGCCTATTTATATTCTGTAGTAGGGACTTTAAACATGGCCGATATTGCGGTAAAAATTGCTGAGATTAATCAACCAGGAATTATTACTGTTATTGCCGTACTATTTTTAATGGTATTTGGATTAAAAGCGGCCATTTTCCCATTATATTTTTGGCTTCCTACTTCGTACGCGGCAGCGCCTATTCCTGTCTTAGCATTATTTGGCGCTCTGCTTACAAAGGTTGGGGTATATGCCATTACACGTACCTATACACTATTTTTTGTACATGATTTGTCCTATACGCACAACTTACTAATGACATTAGCTATTGCAACAATTGTAGCTGGATGCATTGGAGCACTCGCTTATTTTGATGTAAAACTCATTATTATCTATAACATTGTCATTGCAGTTGGTGTCATTTTATTTGGTGTCTCTCAAATGAATGAGACTTCATTAAAAGGTGCTATGTTTTATTTAATTCACGATATGCTGATTAAGGCCGCGCTCTTTATGCTAATCGGCATTGTCATCTATATTACGGGTACATCGGATTTGCGTAAGATGGGTGGACTCATGAAAAAATACCCTGCACTTGGTTGGTGTTATTTAATAGCAGCTTTTGGCTTAGCTGGAATCCCACCACTTAGCGGATTTGTTGGAAAGCTGTTAATTGTACAGGGGGGCTTTGAGGCTGGAAGTATGTGGAGTAGTATTTTCATCTTAGCATCTTCACTGCTTGTCCTATTGTCCGTGATCCGTATTTTCCTCTATGCCTTTTGGGGTGAGGAAAAAGAAACACAAGGTACAGTCGACAAATCTATCTATAAGATGCTGTTTATGCCGACTGCCTTGTTAGTACTTATTACTGTAGCCTATGGTGTGGGTTCCGAATGGATTACGCCATTTATGGATGATGCAGCAAAACTATTAAATGATCCATCTATCTATATAGATGCTGTAATGAAGGAGGATTAGCACTATGGCATTTCAAATGATTTTAAATTTTGTACTTGCCTTCGTCTGGATGTTCCTTTCCTCTAATTACACAGCAACTGGTTTTATCATTGGATTCATTATGGGAATACTTTTACTTATTCTCATGCGGAGGTTTTTCAAGTCTCGGCTTTATGTCTATCGATTATGGGCCCTTCTAAAATTAACGTTGTTGTTCTTTAAAGAGTTAATTTTAGCAAATGTTCAAGTTTTGAAAGTAGTGTTAAAGCCTAAGCTGGACATGCAACCTGCCTTTTTTGCTTATCCAACTGTTTTAACGCAAGACTGGGAAATCACGTTATTATCGAGTCTTATTACGTTAACACCAGGAACAGTCGTAGTGCATGTTTCGGATGATGCGAAAACACTGTATGTACATGCAATTGATATTAGCGATGTGGATGAAGCCATTGCTTCCATTCGAGATTCATTTGAAAAAGCAATTTTGGAGGTGAGTAAATCATGACAACATTTATTATTGCTGTAATCGTAGTGATTTGCTTATCGATGATAGCGGTCATTTATCGAATGGTAAAAGGTCCTTCCGCTTCTGACCGTGTTGTAGCTTTGGATTCACTTGGTGTTTCACTCATTTCCCTCATCGGACTATTTTCAATTTTAGTGGAAACAAGCTTCTTTCTTGAAATCATTTTATTGCTAGCAATCTTATCGTTTATCGGTACGATGGCTTTCTCTAAATTCATAGAGAAAGGAGATATCATTAAACGTGATAATTCTCGCTAATAGTTTAGTTATCTTTTTCATTACTGTTGGAGTACTTTTTATTGTCGTGACAGCTATTGGACTTGTCCGCTTACCTGATTTGTATACACGTGCCCATGCTGCTTCAAAAAGTGCAACACTTGGCGTCATGTGTGTGCTGATCGGTGTATTCTTTCACTTTTGGCTAATTGAAGATCATTTCAACCCTCGCATTTTATTAGGGATATTATTCCTCTTCATCACTGGTCCTGTTGGAGGACACATTATGACGCGTTCTTCCTATATAGCTGGTGTTAAGCCATGGAAAGGAACAGTTCGTGATGAATTAGGTCCTGAAATTGACAGAATGAAAAAGGAACAAGGTGTAAAATAAACAGTAAAAATCTGCCCGATTAATAATATCGAGCAGATTTTTTATTAAATATATCCCTTGTCAGTTAAAATATGCGTCAGCTGTTCCACACATTCTTCAATAGAATGCTGTTCGGTATCCAAAATAACTTCTGGGTTGATTGGTTCTTCGTATGGAGCACTAATCCCTGTGAAATTAGTAATTTCTGCATTCCTTGCTTTTTTATATAAACCTTTTGGATCTCTTTTTTCACATGTTTCTACTGAACACTTGACATAGACCTCTAAAAATTCGCCATCCTCTACAAGCTCACGGACTACCTGACGATCTTCCCGATAAGGCGAAATAAAAGCTGTTAGCACAATTTGACCGCTTTCTATAAATAGCTTAGAAACTTCACCTATTCGACGAATATTTTCTTTGCGCCCTGCCTCATCGAATCCTAAGTCACTATTCAAGCCATGGCGCACATTATCACCATCTAATACGAAGGCTTGATTGCTCCTTTCAAATAATCGACGGGCAAAGGCATTGGCCACGGATGATTTCCCTGAAGCCGATAAACCCGTAAACCATAAAATAAAGCTTTGATGTTTATTTTTTGAACGGCGTTCCTCTTTTGTAATGGAGGCTTCATGCCAAACAATATTTGAACTCATTTCACTACCTCCTTACTCATACCTTTAATTAAAATGTCTACGACTTCTTTACGACTGAATGTACTTGGTGGTACTTCGCCATTTCGTAGCATCTCTCGTACCTTCGTTCCTGATAGAATGACATGGGCAGAGCTATCATGTGGACACGTTTTTGTCGTAGCCATGCCTTCACATTGCTGACAATAAAAGCTATGCTCAAATTTTAGTGGTACAATTCCTAATTCATCTTCAGTAAATTGTTCAAAAATCTTTTGTGCATCGTATGTGCCGTAATAATCACCAACCCCTGCATGATCACGGCCTACAATAAAATGGGTACAGCCATAATTTTTTCTAACAAGGGCATGGAAAATAGCTTCCTTTGGTCCTGCATACCGCATTGCGGCTGGGAAAATACCTAATTGTACACGGCTTTCAGGATAATAGTTTTTCAATAAAACTTCATAGCTCTCCATACGTATAGCGGCTGATACATCATCTGACTTTGTTTCACCGACAAGTGGATTTAAAAATAACCCATCAATTGTTTCAAGTGCTGCCTTTTGAATATATTCATGCGCTCTATGGACTGGATTACGTGTTTGGAAGCCGACAATAGTTTTCCATCCCTTGTCAGCAAATAATTGTCGCGTTTCCACTGGGTCAAATGAATACGCAGGAAACTTTTGTGCAAGACGTTTAATTAATGTAATTTTTCCTCCGACATAAATGGCAGGACGATCAAAGAGCTTTTGAACGCCCGGATGTGCTAAATCCTCTGTCCCATATACAAGCAAAGCCTCTTTTCGTTTATTCGGTTCATAAATATCGGCTACTTCAATAACGCCATAAACTTCATTATCATAAACTAATTTCACCTCGTCACCAGGCTGTAAAGTGGCCGCTTTCTCTTTTGTAACAGGTAATGTAATCGGAATACTCCATACTATACCTGAAGCTAAACGACTTTGCTCCACGACCGACTCATAGTCTGCTTGTGTTAAAAAGCCTTCGATTGGGCTATAGCCCCCTACAGCGATTAGCTCTAAATCACTCAACGAAATCGCATCCAGCTCAATTTCCTTGTGAATAGTTGTGATCTCTTTTTCTGGATAAAATGCCTGCACAAGTAGCCCACCATGTGGTTGTAAACTCATTAAAATCTCCTCCTAATTCTGGTTAAATACTAAGTTTTATAGTTAAAATATAGTGATGATACGATTCAATTTAAATGCCTTCCCCTTCATCATAGATAGATTGCTCTTCTTCACGCATCATGCGCATCAGGCTAATGACCCCTAGCGTCCCTATGATAATACTGCCATTCAAAATAATGGCATAAAGGTCCTTTTCTAAAAACAACTGCACTAAAAAATAAGAAATGACTAATGAAAAGATGGGTGATACAACCCAAATACGTATAATTTTTTTCACAATATGCTGATGGAAAATTTGCTTACCGTTTTTCGCCATCCCCATCCCGATGATGGAAGAAGAAGTTACTTGTGTTAATGGTACTGGAAGCCCAAAAATGGAGCTTACACCAACAAGCAGTGCGCCTGTACTTGAAATGAGAATGCCTTCTGCCTTTTGAAAGCGCACAATTTTCTTACCGTTTGTTTCAAGCACTCGTTTACCAAGTAACATAGCACCTATTGCAACAAATGCACCGCCAAGCACAATGCCCGTTGTCACATCCATCATTCCTGCTCCCACCAGCGGTCCAACTGCATTGGCAACATTATTCATTCCCGCTGAAAATGCTTCGAAAAATCCAGCTAATACGAGAAGAACAGTTAAAATCGGACGATCTTTAAGCAGTCCTCTGTTTTGTAATTTATATAATAGCTTTCCACATACAAGAGCAATGACAAAGGCAACAAGCGGGACAATCACCCAAAATGATATGATGACGAGCAGGGAATTGACGAATAATACTTTATAAGCAATTCCTACACCCACGACAGCACCCACTGTTACTTCACTCGTTGATAAGGGGATGCCTAAAAGATTGGCGAAAAGTAACGAACTTGTCGCAGAAATTAAGATAATGATGACAACCTTTACCGTAATATATTCCTGAGGCATAATGCCTGAGCTAATCGTTTTGACTACTTCTCCTCCGCCTAATACAGCTCCACTGTAGACGCCTATCGCACATAATAGCAATGCTTGCCACGCTTTTTTGATGGCACCTGCACCATAAGCAACACCCATTGAGGCGGCTGCTCCGCTTGCGCCTATGTTCATTGCAAAAAATAAACTAATAGCTATTGCAAAATATTCAAGCATGGCAGAACTCCTTTATTCATGTAACCCGCACTCGGTTTTACCAGAACCTTGCCACCTACCTGAACGTAAATCCTCCATCGTAAATGCCGGTTTCGTACAATGCTCACAGCCGATACTTGGATAGCCTTGATCATGTAACGGATTATATGGCAGACTGTGCTTTGAAACATAGCGCCAAATATCCTTCCAAGTCCAATGAATCAAAGGACAAACTTTAATCGATTTAAATTTATCGTCACGATTTAGAAAGTTTGTCTGTTGACGTGTTGGTGATTGCTCACGACGTAAGCCTGATATCCAAGCCTTTTTACCTGACAAGGCTTCGTGCAAAGGCTTTATCTTACGAATATCACAGCATTTATTTGGGTTAGATTTCCATAGTTCATCACCATGTTGTGTAGCTTGTTGCTCTAGTGTAAGGGCTGGCTTTTTCATGACAATGTTGAGTTGTGGATATTTTTCTTTGACTTTATTAATGGTTTCATAGGTTTCTTTAAAATGTACATCTGTATCTAAAAAAACAATCGTAGCGTTAGGCTTTACCTTTGAAATGAGATCAATTAAGACAATGCCCTCAATACCAAAGCTACATGCATAGACGATTTCATCTCCATATTGTTGATAGCTCCACTGTAAAACCTCTAGTGCAGCCTTATACAAATCATCGACCTGAAAATCAATGATCGGTTCTTGCCAATTTTCGTAAGTTAACATCGAATCCCCCTCATAGCAAAAAAGGCGTTCTAACACAAGACACAGGAAAACAAGTCTTTGTTAAAACGCCTCTAGTTTGACTAGCCAGCTCTTTATATAATGATTGTTCACTAGTAGTTGCTACCTCGTACCACAATCATTCTTCTTATTACCAAATATATACTAGTGTACACCAAGCAGTCAACTAGGTTTTTTGAATATCTTTTTCATACACCCACTTTTTTCGGTTCTTTGTTGCATATGATGAGTGGTATCTAGGGACCCCCTTATTAATTTTCGAAATAAATAATCTTTTTCTCAATTCCTTGTTGACTAATAGGAAATATATGTTTAATGTATTATTAAAGCTTTGACCTAAATAAAAAAAGCGCTGATCAGAGGATCTGAAGGCCATCTACCCATGTTGTCATTTCATTGTGGGTGATGGCTTTTTGCATTCTTTAGACAGAAAAGGGGCGAATTAATTATGAAAAAAAGGAGCTATGTTCTCCAATCATTGGCATTACTAACTATTCTAACGTTTAGTTTAACTGGCTGTGGAAGTGCCAGCTCGGATGAAAAAGGAAGTGGTCAAGAAGACAAAAAGTCTGTAGAGCTACTAAATGTCTCCTATGACCCAACACGCGAACTTTACGATGAGTTCAACAAAGATTTTATAAAGAACTGGAAGGATGAAACCGGCCAAGATGTCACAATTAATCAATCACATGGTGGATCTGGCAAACAAGGACGTGCAGTTATTGATGGTCTTGAAGCCGACGTTGTAACCCTCGCACTCGCTTACGATATTGATGAAATTGCTCAAACACGCGAGCTGCTGAATAAAGATTGGCAAACAGAGTTTGATAATAATTCCACTCCCTATACATCGACAATTGTTTTTTTAGTACGCAAAGGGAATCCAAAAAACATACAAGATTGGGATGATCTGATTCAAGACGACGTGTCTGTCATTACGCCTAATCCCAAAACATCTGGTGGTGCACGTTGGAACTATTTAGCGGCTTGGGCATATGCCGGAAAGTTATATAACAATGATGAAACAAAAATAAAAGAATTTATGAAATCACTTTATAGCAATGTCGAAGTACTTGACTCTGGCGCTCGTGGGGCAACAACAACATTCGTAGAACGCAAAATTGGAGATGTCTTAATTGCGTGGGAGAATGAAGCATACCTCTCTCTCAATGAATTAGGTAAGGATGAGTTTGAAATCATCACGCCTTCATTAAGCATTTTAGCAGAGCCACCCGTTGCCGTTGTAGACAAAATCGTAGATAAAAAAGGGACACGTGAAGTCGCTGAAGCTTACTTACAGCATTTATATAGTGATATTGGGCAAGAAATTGCGGCGAAAAATTATTATCGACCACGTAATGAAACGATTTTAGAAAAATATAAAGAGCAATTCCCTCAGCTTGAACTTGTTTCCATTGATGATTTCGGCGGCTGGGCAGAAGCACAAGCAACCCATTTTAAAGATGGTGGTACCTTCGATGAAATATACGTACCACAATAAGGAGCGTTTTGATGAGTAGTTTAATCATTCCTAAAAAATCGCGTCGAATTATTCCAGGCTTTCATTTATCTCTTGGGTATACGATGCTATACGTTAGTTTACTAGTGTTACTACCACTTTCAATGATTTTCATTCATACCATGTCCTTAAGCTGGTCAGCATTTATCGATATCATTACAGATTCTCGTGCTGTTGCTTCCTATAAAGTGAGCTTCAGCACTGCGCTGATCGCAGGCTTACTAAATGTGATTTTCGGTACGATTATTGCATGGGTACTCGTTCGCTATCAATTTCCCTTTAAACGAATCATTGATGGGCTTGTAGACTTACCCTTTGCATTACCTACTGCTGTCGCTGGTATTGCTTTAACATCTCTCTATGCGCCAAATGGTTGGATCGGTCAATTTTTTGATTTTAAAATTGCCTTTACACCTCTTGGCATCATTATTGCTTTAACCTTTATCGGGCTACCCTTTGTTGTACGTACGGTCCAGCCTGTCTTACAAAATATTAGTGCTGAGGTCGAGGAAGCTTCGGCAAGCCTTGGTGCTAATCGTTTACAAACCTTTCGTAAAGTCATCTTACCAGAGCTAGTACCAGCTATTTTAACTGGCTTTTCCTTGGCCTTTGCTCGTGCTTTAGGTGAATATGGCTCCGTTGTTTTTATTGCAGGAAATATGCCGATGAAAACGGAAATTACCCCATTAATTATTATGACAAAGCTTGAGCAATATGATTATGCGGGGGCAACAGCGATAGCTGTTGTCATGCTTGTGACATCCTTTATCTTGTTGTTCACCATTAACTTGATACAATGGCTAGCCAATCGTCGGTTTGTACATTAGGAGGTACTATATGGAACAATCAACTTTTATTCAGCAGGCTAGTACAGAAAAAAATAAAGCAGCCACACAGTCTGCTGCCCTACAGGAACCTCGTATTATTCGCTATACGTTAATATTTATTGCTTTAGCTTTTTTAGCTTTCTTTATCGTACTACCTTTAGTATCTATTTTTATTACAGCCTTTCAAAAAGGAGCCGACGTTTACTTTGCTGCGATTACACATCCAGATGCATTAGCTGCTATTAAGCTTACGTTAATCGTCGTAGCTATTACTGTACCACTCAATGCGATCTTCGGCGTAATGGCTGCATGGGCACTCACAAAGTTTAATTTTAAAGGGAAAAATCTATTACTCACCATGGTAGATTTACCTTTTGCCGTTTCCCCTGTTATCGCAGGTTTAGTGTTTATTTTATTGTTTGGCTCACAGGGACTGTTTGGTGAGTGGTTGTTTGCACATGATATTAAAATTGTTTTTGCACTTCCTGGCATTGTCCTTGCTACAATTTTCGTCACATTGCCCTTTGTTGCACGAGAATTAATACCGCTGATGCAGACACAAGGCACATCTGAGGAGGAAGCGTCCATTTCATTAGGGGCAAGTGGCTTTAAAACCTTTTGGTATGTCACGTTACCCAATATTAAATGGGGATTGTTCTATGGTTTGATTTTATGTAATGCACGAGCCATTGGAGAATTCGGGGCTGTCTCTGTTGTATCCGGCCATATCCGTGGCATGACTAATACGATGCCGCTTCATATTGAAATTCTCTACAATGAATATCAATTTGCAGCAGCCTTTGCAGTTGCTTCCTTAATGAGCGTTATGGCCATCTTTACATTAATTGTGAAAGACATTATTGCTTGGAAATCAAAATCTAGTTAAAAGGAGATGGTCTCAATGAGTATACAAATTCAAAACGTATCCAAAAAATATGGTTCCTTTCAGGCACTAGAGGATATATCCATACATATTCAGTCTGGGGAGCTAGTAGCACTGCTTGGCCCTTCTGGATCAGGAAAAACCTCTTTGTTACGTGTGATTGCTGGGCTTGAAACAAGTGATGTCGGCAACATTTTATTTGATGGGCAATCCATAACAGATCGACACCCAAAGGAACGCAATGTGGGCTTTGTCTTTCAACATTATGCGCTTTTTCGTCATATGACGGTCTTTGACAATGTAGCTTATGGGCTGAAGGTCCGCCCTCGAAAAAGCAGACCTTCAAAACAAGAAATCAAAGATAAAGTGATGGAGTTATTGCGACTTGTGAAACTTGAAAATTTCTCTGATCGGTATCCAACGCAGCTTTCAGGTGGACAACGACAACGTGTAGCACTGGCAAGAGCGCTTGCCGTAGAGCCAAAGGTACTGTTACTAGATGAACCATTTGGAGCTCTGGATGCAAAAGTACGTAAGGAGTTACGTCGCTGGCTCCGAAAGTTACACGATGAATTTCATATTACAAGTATTTTTGTCACTCATGACCAAGAGGAAGCTCTCGATGTTGCAGATCGCATTGTCGTTATGAACAATGGCAAAATCGAGCAAATTGGCAGTCCAGACGAGGTCTATACAAATCCAAAAAGTCCATTTGTCTATGACTTCTTGGGCAATGTCAATCTATTTAAGGGTCGCTTACATAATGGTAAGCTCATGCATGGCGAAGTTGCACTTGATGTACCTGATGCCCTAACACATTCAGATGACAATGCGATAGGCTATGTACGTCCTCATGATATTCAGATTGAGAAAACAAGTATTTCAGGTACAGTTCCTGTTAAAATCAGCCATATTCATTTGCTAGGCCCTATCGTCCAAATTGAGCTACGCCGTGAGGATCTTGATGAATTTTTAGAGGCCGAGTTATCAAAAGAACAATATCATCTTCTTCAACTGAAAGTGGGCGACCAAGTATTTGTAAAGCCGAAACAATTAAAGGTGTTTATTCCTGAGGATTACTCCATTTAATGAATTGTCATATTAAGTGCAACACCTCTAAAATAAAAGAAGCCCATAACGACCTCGTGTAACATGTTAGTTACCACACAAACATCGGAGGAGGAATCGTTATGGGCTTTACCCATCACTTTATTATTCATTCGCATTAAGGAGGGTTATATCAAATACCACGATTTAGAGGGTTATTGGCAACTTACGAAATCAAGCAAAGCATGTAACAATGCCCTGACAGAAAGCTTATTTGCATAAATTTCCATATACAACTATAAAAAATTCAAAAAAGCGTTAGTAAACTCTATCCACTACTACAATCATGAACGAATACAAATAAAACTCAACGGAAAAATTCCAGTTGAGTTTCGAAGGGCTAAAAAGTTTTTAGGGGTCAGCTCAAGTTATGGTGTAGTGCCTGGTCCATCTAAAATAGCTACATTCTTATTCTTCCTCTCTTAAAAACCCTTCATCAACATAAATAACCCGGTTGACATATTCCTTTACATGAGGATCATGTGTTGCGATAACCACTGTCGTCTCATTTTCTTTATGAATCTGAGTGATCATTTTCATTACATCTTCAGCAGAAGACTTATCTAAGTTACCTGTAGGTTCATCGGCTAAAAGTAATTTCGGTTGATTAACAAGCGCCCTTGCAATTGCTACTCTTTGTTTCTGTCCCCCTGATAATTCATCAGGAAAAGCTCTATCTTTTCCTTCGAGACCAAGTTTTTTTAATAATTCAGTGATACGTGTCCTACGTTCCATGTTGGAAAGTTTCTCTTTTGCAAAGAGCATTGGCACCTCTACATTCTCATAGACAGTCATATCCTCAATCAATTTAAAATCTTGGAAGATAAAACCCACATATTTATTTCGTATGAAGGCATATTTATCATCACTTAATGTATTAATTTTATTTCCCTCAAGAGTAATCTCACCTGATGTTGGTCGGTCAACAAGTCCAATCATATTCAGCAATGTGCTCTTTCCAGAACCTGATCTACCATAAAAAGCGATAAAGTCTCCTTTATCAATCGTTAAATCCAAAGATTGAAATACGATTGACTCAATATTCCGTCCTTGATATGTTTTTTTTATATGGGCTAGTTCGATTAAATTCATAGCATGCTCCCTCCTTAATTCAACAAATGAACAACTAATTTAACGACCTAAAGATATTGATGGAATTGTCATAAGTAGCAATAGAATAACAATTAAACAGAAACTTATTAAAAAAGTAAGCATCCATGTAGTAAATGTTAGCCAAAGCACACCTGCCAAGATAAATAAAAGAAGTGCAATCATGTAAGAAGGTCCCATTAACAATAAGTTAGTGAATACAAAGATCTTTATTATATCCATCCTAGTAGCGCCAAAAAGCCGAAATAGCTGTAGCTTAGCAGTCTGGTATTGATTCTGCAGCAAGACAAAGCTAGTAATACAGATCATAATGAGTATGAAAGCAATGGTAATAAAGAATAGCAGCGATTTCGCATAAATTAAATTGATTTCTGTTTGTTGCTCTTTTGTATTAATTACCTGCCGAACATCATAGTTAGAGATTGGATTCAGTTTAGAGAGCTCAGCATCTAAAGTATTAACATGTATTTCCTCATCTTCTACCCCTACAACATACACCCATATATCCTGTAGATTTTTTTCTTCAATAGGAAGAATCTGTGCATGAGGCTGAATTGAATCATATAAAAGAAAATATTGAAGGTATTCCCTCGCTTGCCTTTGATCATTATCAGACACTAACTTTTCAATAACATCATTTACATAAATTTTTTGCGAGTCACCCTCTTGATTCGGGCTTAAAGAAATGATACCGATCTTACCAGTAAATTTGTGTTCTAACCAATCGAGTTGTTCTTGGGTCCAATCATCGGTCAAGCCAGAGTTTGAATTAGGTTTGAATGTAGGCATAATCATCCAAACATCTTTGCCAATTTGCTCTCTAAGAACTTGCATTTGATCTTGATTCTTGAAAAGGAAACTAACTAAAATGAAGACGAGCAAAAACATAACTAAAAATTGAATGCGTATTAACCATGTCATTTTTCTATTACGATTAAGCATTTTTGATGCAATTCTCCACAAATCCCTCATCATTAAACCTCACTTAAATACATTTCTTTTCAATTTATGAAGGGTTAACTCCACTGATAGGAGGATCATTGTCATCACAATTATTGCAATAGCTAAGATCACAACTACATCTATTCGGAAAGTTATACCTTCTAGACTAACAGCATGTGCAATAGCCCAATAGCCAATTGCAGCAGTTAGAAGCGATACGATTGTCATGCTCGCTGTTTCAGTATACAAATAAGACCTTAAGTTACCGCGAGTAGCACCTAGCAAAAACAATATATTCCACTTATCGCGCTCCTTAATGAGCTTAAAGCTGTATAGCTGAATAAAACTAAGAACCGAGTAGAGAACTAAAAAAACCGTAACCAGACTTGCTACTAAGATGAAGAACATAATACCCTGGTATCTCGACTGAGCAATTGGTTCCCGTTCTACTGGTCCATACGGTTTTAATTCTTCTAACACTATTGATGTGGAATCCTTATCAATCTCTAATGAACCTACCCGAACCCCGTCAATCTTGTTATATGCCTGCTCGAAATCTGCATGGGGAATATAAACACGGTCAACTAAACTTACTTGCTCCACACCAATAACGGTATAGACTTTCTTATTAATTTCAATGAACTCACCAACAACGCTCTCAGCACTGCGATTGGGGAACACTTTTTTGGCTGCATTAACAGTCAAAACTGTCTCACCTTCCCTTAACTGCTCAAAGGGAAAACCATAGAAATAGGGATAGTCTTCATTAACACCCCATAACGGCAAAACAACAACGTGCGATCCGAATTTCACCTGATCATCAGTCGTAGCGAAATAGGAAAATCGCTGAACCTTTGACTCTGCTCGCCACTCCCTTTCAAGTTTAGCCAAAGTACTGAGTGAAACCGGATATGTTAGCATAATTGTTGTTGTTCCGTTTTCCCTCTCCACTTGCTCCCGTACTGTATGATAGCTTCCATTCAAAAAAGAAAATATGACAGTAACTAGCATAAGTGAAATTGCCATTTGTAAGGTTAGAACTGTCATAACCGTTTTATTTCGTAGCATTGATTTATACAATAGCTTTATGTACATTTGAAGTTTCATTCACATTCCCCTTAATCACATATATAAATAGGATATGAAGCAGTTATTTTCTCATCAACTATTAGCTCTATCGTATAATTCCCGCATTTTGTTATTACAGCCTTCATAGGTGTACTGAAATCTACCCCTTGAACTTGTTCTGGAATACGTCTATTATAAAGAATAACTTTTTCTGTGTGAGCAAAACGCCTTTTTGCACTATCCTTTAATTGCAGTTCAACCTCATAGGTTTTGGCAGGCTCAATGTTAAACAGTTTGATGAACACATAAAATTCGATTACTTTTGGCATAGTTGAAATATCTAATCTATTAATAACACGCCCTAAAATATGACAAGACTCTTCTTTATTAAATTCAATACTATCACAACAAAGTAATTGTGAATTCATTTAGACATCTCCCCTTTTCGAAAATTGAGAATCCATATTTTTGATATAGAATAATATATCACTTGACACATTGATAATCCCTTGATTTAGCAGTAAACCTTGATTGTTATAAATCCTAATAGCAGGAGTTTCATAAACATGAAAATATTCAGCCATATTTGAATTAGTCATTGTCAATACTGGAAAAGTCCAACCAAAATATTTTACCATTTCATAGTTATCTTCAACTTCGCCATTTGTTATTAAGACCAAATCCAGCCCATGTTGCAAAAGCCCCTCTATATCTGGAAGTAACTCAATACACCTTTTACAATATAGAGAGACAAAGACGAATAAAACTTCTTTTTCTCTAAAAGCATTGTTCAGCTCTAGCAAAGCACCGTCAAAATTATACAAATTAATGTTAGGCAGTTTATCCATATGTAATCGCCCTTTCTCTTTCTTCTAAATGCAATATACTTGATTGTTTCTCCCAAATTCTTTTATAAACTCCACTCTCGTTACGAAGTAGCTCCTTATGGGTCCCTGATTCTTCAATTCGCCCATCTTTCATAAGAATTATAAAATCTGCATTATTTGTTATATTTATACGATGTGTTATAACAATAACTGTCTTACTTTTGTCAAAAAATATATCTTCCAAATAGTTCATTTCACTTTCAGGGTCAATTGCAGCAGTAGGCTCATCTAATAATAAGAAATTAGATTCATTATAATATCCTCTTGCTAAAACTAGTTTTTGCCACTGACCACCAGATAAATTAACTGATCCTTTTGTTAGATATCCTAGCCGTGTTGTTAAACCATCGGGTAAAATATGCAAATCTTTAAAGCCTGCTCGATGGATTGCTTTTAGTAATTTTTCACTATCCTCATTATCCTCATCTCTACCAAAAGTAATATTTTCCTTAACAGTTAGCATGTACTTTGTGAAATCCTGAAATGCTACAAACATATTTTTATATAGTGTTGATTTATTTATACAATGTTGACTTGCTCCATCATAAAAAATTGTATTCTCAGGAGCTTCGTATAAACCAGCGATCAGCTTAAGTAATGTTGATTTTCCTGAACCATTCTCACCTAATATGACTACCTTCTGCCCCTTCTTTATTTTCAGATTTATATTATCTAACGAATTTCTAATAGAGTTAGGATATCTAAAAGAAAGGTTTTTAATCTCTATTTCGTTATTAAATTGAAAGGCAGATTTTTGTTCATTGTCGTTTTCAACGTCTATCTCTTTTCTAATAAACTTTTGAAAATCTTGAATATAAAAAGTGTCCTCAACACCTTGAACTATATTTCTAATTAGAGTAGTCATACTACTATCTGCTAAGTTCAATGCCAAAGTTAATGCAAAATAATCTCCGAGAGTTAGTCTATTTTCACTCAGCAAAACTATAATCATTATGACAACAGCCGCTAGACTTATTTGTGAAAATAAATGTTGACCTAAATTGTTTTTGACTTTTATCAAGTGGAGTTTTCTTCTAAGATTCTGTACCTGATAGTTGACATCATTCCACTTTTTAAGAAGAAAATCATTAATTCCATACACTTTCAGCTCTTTTTGCGTAGGTACGTTGGTCAATAAATTATAAAAATATTGAGGCTCACGCTCATGTTCTTGCAAATCTCTAGTGAGCTCCACTTTTTTGTTAACTATTTTTGATATAATTATCGCTTTAAATAAAGCAATGGCACCAACAGATAACCCTAAATATAAAGAATACTGGAATAAAAAAAGCAATGTAGTAACAGATGTAAGAATACTTTCGCCCATTTGTATAAATCCGCGAAAATACCCAAAATACATCGTTACACCTCTGGAAGCAATACTCAACTCAGATTGAAAAACTGAATGTTCCTTCTCACGTAAGCTGATTCTTTGAGTAGCTTTAATCAATTTTTCCTGATTTAATAATGATATTTTAAAAGCATACTCTTCATACTTTAATTCCTGATAATCGGCAATTATATTTTTAACTAGATTAAGTAGTGTAATAAGTAAGAATATTAGAACACTCAACTTAAATTGGGTATTATTTAAGCTATTAATAAGCCACTTAGAAGTATGTATATTAGCTAGAGCAGCAAGGGAGAAAAACAAGCTAAATAATACCCCCATCACTACAATTCCTTTTTTGTAATGGTAAATATCTCTTACTACTTTTATAGTTGTCCAAATATATGTTAAAATAATTTTATAGTACCTCATTATAATAAACCTCAAGTAATGGACTTATTGCTTTTTTTAAACTTTCAATAGAATCAAAAGGGCGTCCGGATACTATCTGCCCATCTGAATTAATCCCTAAGGCATACGGAACACCTGGTATTCCAAGCTGACGTATAATATGGAAAATATTAGCGCGTACTATTTCTACTTGATTAAGAAATAGACGTTGTTGTTCTACATCCTCTTTTGTACCATCTGTAAATAGGATATACTGGAATTCAGGATAAAGTTTAGTTAGCAATTGAATTGAATCAATTTTACACACGCTACAAGAAACACTAATTATGAAGATAACTGACCCTTTTTCACTTATGTTGAAGCAAAATGCATTGTCAATCGGGTCTTCATCAACTTGCAAATCTTGGGGAACATAACTCCCAACTTCAAACTGAGTTATAGGATTACTTTTTAAAAACTTTAAATGAGAACTCAATTTGTTAATCTCACTCATAAATATCTGCTCCTTTCTCTAACCGTCATAAGAAAATCAGCTAGGCATAATTATATGCCTAGCTACAGGTTTGCTAGTATCTTATACTTACAAATTCCCTTCTTTTTCACCATGCATAAATGTTTTAGCAACAAGTATTCATATCTCTAGTATGAGAGTAGTAATCAGAAGTTGTTCCAGTACTATTGTCTTTACATACATCGTAAAGATGTTCTACATTTGAACGAGTACTATCCAAAGGATACCAAGTACACCAACCGTTATTTACGCACAAAACTACCCCTTTACTAGCAACTTTCATTGTTCCAGAAGGACATGCCATAGTTATCACCTCCTTTCAATTACAAAGTACTTTTATAATTTATTTCAAAAAATGAAATTATTAACTTTTTAAATAATCACAAACCATTTAATGCATTTTCTATTTGTAAAAACTCTTTAATAAATTTTATTTCAAGAATTTTAACTCCTTTTTTAACCAATATGAAGCTATCATTCTTTACACTGAACCATTCTTTTAATTCAATATGAGGAATTACAAGATGTTGTGCCCATTGCTTTTTTTGCAAAGAAGCATACCATAACGGTGCTTCTAAAACTATTATCATTGGTCTACAAGTATTTTCACCTAATATCCTCGCTATTTCTTCAAAGAAGGCTGTTTCCATTGATAAATATAAAACTGGGTAGCCCTCGTCCACTTCTACAAATCCTTCTTCTTTCAATCTTCTAAGTAATTGATACTTTTTTTCGTATGTTTTTTGATTCAATTTTTGCCTCACCACAAACAGTAAAGCAGATAATAATATTAATAGCATCAAAGCAATCATAATATTGTCATTCCCTTATCTTTGCTTTTTATAATACCTTGAACAAATTCCATACATAGGATGAAAATGATTATTGATAGAAGAAAAATCAAACTTGTTTGAATTGTGTCGTTTCTTTCAGGTAAAAAGGCTCTAATGACAGCAAGTACAATAAAACAAATATTTCTGGTTAAAGGCATACGATTTAACCATTCTATTTTCCCAAAACAGTGACATTTGCTAGTACCTTGTTTTCTTTTTTTATACAATTGAGCAAAACAAAAACAAGTAAATAAAACAACTGCTCCTATACTGCTAGCCATAACATATTTACCTAAGACAAACATTATAGCTAAACTTCCTTCGATCCCTAAAACGACTCCTAAGATAATACCCGTATAATGAAATCGGATTAAGCCGTATGAGAATATATCATAACGAGCATTATTATAGTCTATAACTTTCATGTATAGTGCAGTTAAGAGAATAAATGCTAATCCAACATCAAGCACATAAACCATTTCAATTCTAACTCCCTATTTATTAAATATTTTACTGAAAATGAATGCTTCTATAAATCTTGACATATCCATAATTAATTTGCTCTATTACATGTCAAAGAATTTTTTCAACACGTACCTCCTTCAGCATATAAGTTCATCACCAAAATTTAGGTTAAGACTATTTTAAAATCTAGTAGATATTTGGCTAAAACAGCTCATAGTGTGCCTTCTAGAAAGCACATATTGGAGTGCTTAATATAATTTCAAATAATGGTAAAAAATAATTTGATTTACTAAATCATAACAAAATATAATAAAAAAAAAATCCGTAAATCCCGCCATGTTTTTGCGGGATTTACCTATTCAATGATATACAGTAATAATAATATTTTACTATTGCTTATTTTTATAGTATTATAATAGGGAAAAATTTGATTATTAGTGAGGTTTTTGGAAATGAATCAAAAATTATGGGAAGTTATTCAATTATTTAAGAAAAAAAAAGAGCTTACTATAGAGGATTGGATCTACGCAGAATCAGTACTAGAGCCAGAGGTATTTCAATTATTAACATTACAACGTGATGGAAAGATGGTTATAGGCTCACCAGGTTGGAAATAGATATGCGTACTACTATTCAATTTATTATTAAAGATATCTTACTTACCAGTGGCTTAGAGTATGATATCCAAAAGCTTACTTTACAATTATTACATCAAAGTGGGAAAATATTTAGTCAAAATAAAGAGGATTTTACTTGGGGAGAATTTTCTTACTATGTATTCTCTCTCTTAACTGAAACTGAAGTATCACATACTACAAAAATGAAACAAGCTGCTGGGATTGAATTATTAATGCTGGCTACAGATTTATTTGACGATGTTATAGATCATGACAACAGTTTAGACACTCCTATAGCCAAACCCCAATTATTAATGCTTGGAAATTTATTACTAGTGGAGGCATTGCATTTGCTAATGCCAAATACTGCTTCCTCTACATCAGATCGATTTGCTATTATTCACCGCTATTTACGCACTGCTGGTAATGGGCAATGGCTAGATTTCCATCTTACTATGGAACATCCAGCAGCAACAGAGGAGCAGTATTTTCATATTGTCCAACAAAAGTCTTGTTCATTTCTACAACTTATATTTGAATTACATAGTTCAACTGTTCCATCTCCTATTTTGCAAGAAATCGCTATTTATATTGGTTACGGCTTACAACTTCAAAATGATATATGCGATATTTTTGCTGATCATAAAAGTGATTTACTTCACCAAAAAGCTACACTTCCTTTAATTAAAGCCGTACAGCATAGTAATACATATGATCATGGTTGGTTATTGAAACAGCTACAATTAATCCGTAGTCAAGATGTAGCTACAAAGCATTTAACTACAATTAGAGAGTATATATATCAAACAGGAGCTATTGACTACTGCTCTATTTTAGCAAAATATTATACAAAAAAAGCTAAATCATTATTACAACACTATTTTAATGATAAATCACCCTATATAAAACAGATTATTCACTTAATAGATTAAAGGAGAATTCATTATATTGTATCAGCGTATTTTATTATTTCTTGTCTTGTCTAGTCTTTGGATTTTCGCAGTTATCCGCACACAACCTTTTCATCTAGTCAATGCACAAATCCATCGAAATGACTACCTTAATGCGATATTGCTTATTTTATATAATCATTCAACAAATTTTATTGGTCTATTATTTTTATGCATTGGCTTTTACGCTTATCTAAAAAAGCCTAAAGCTGTGATCGTTCAACGTTTTTTTCAATTGATGTGTATCACTGGTATAGCCATAACTTATGCTAAACTATCAAGTTATCAAATTCAGATTGCATCTTCCATTGAAACATTGGCAATTAGTCTAGCACCTTTTTTTCTTATGCATTTTTTTGAATACTTTCCTATCCCTAAAGCAAGAAATCATTTATCATTCTTTAAATGGTTAACTTTAATAATAGCGATAGCGATTACTATTTTAGACATAGTTCTATTAACACCTTGGGCGGCAACTCTTATACCGATTATGATCATTCTCAATATTTTGATTTCCATTATATTATGTAGCTATTTTCTTAGTAGACAATGGTTGTCACATACAAAATGGGTGCAGAATCAATTGCGTATATTGGTCATTAGCCTTGTCCTATCTTTTACACCTGTTTTAATAAGTATGATTCAACTCTCTATTTTCCATCTTCCAAGTGTGCCCTATGAATTTTCGATTATTTCCATTACTCTGTTCCCTATTACACTTGCTTATTTATTAACAAAACAGGAAATTATAAATTTCAGTTACCTTATCAGACAACTATTTCCTGTATTTTTAGCCTGTCTGATCACATCTGCTATCTTAATAGGATTATTACAATTTTCTACTCAACAGTTCACAGCCTTTATCGTTGGCGGAGGAATATTTACATTTTTTTATAAATTATTTAAACACATCGAAGAAAAGCAGATGGTGGCAAAGCTTCAAGCCATCCAGCAAGAAAAACAGCATATTTTCAACCAAATGAATTCAGAAGCATTTTTGCCCATCTGTGCTAAACGTATTGCACAATTACTTCATAAAATGTTTGATGTAGAAGGTGTATGTATCATATGGTCACAGCCTACTCCAGCAATTCTTTATGATTCAGGCTTATTTCAACATTCTCCAACAGCTCAGCAAGATATACAATACTACCTACAACAACAGCAAAATCATGCTGAAATTTTGAAACAATCACTTTACCACACACTGCCGCTAAGGAATGGTACAGAAATTAACGGTATTATTATTGTAGGTCGCAAAAGTAATTTCACTAAATGGGAAAAAGAGGAACTAACATTACTAAAAAATATTCATGTAGAGGCAGTACAATTATTTGCTAGTGCACTAACCATCCAAAAAATAGATAAAATTACACAGGAAGCACAACAAACCTCACAGCAACTTACAAACTATAATCGACAATTACTAGAGGCGATCGAGGAGGAGCGTAAACAATTATCTCTTTTTCTTCATGATGATGTTTTACAGCAACTATTATTAGTAGTACGTAAAATACAGATAGGTTCAGTTGACACAATCGAGCAGCCGTTAGTAGAAACTATTACAACTATTCGTACTATGTGTCATGATTTGCATCCAATAATGGTGGAAGATTTAGGGCTCGGTTTAAGTATCCAGTCCTTACAGCAAAAAATTCAACAACAACACGCTATTGATGTTCACCTAACATATGATATAGAAGATGAACGTATCCCCTCTTTTTTTGCAGTTCACTTATTTCGTATGCTAAAGGAGCTCCTCAATAATAGTATAAAACATGCAGAAGCAACACACATTCATATCGCTCTTTACGATAAACAGCATGAGCTAGTAATGGTTGTAGCTGATAATGGAAAGGGCTTTGCTATTCCTGAACAACAGACATTACATGCAGGGGAACACTTTGGATTGTTGACTATTCAAAAGAAGGTAGAGCAACTAGATGGGGAATTTATAATAGAATCCCAGTTCAACCAACATACAACCGCTACAATCACATTACCATTGAAATGGAGTGAACAGCATGTCCATTAAAGTATTATTAGTAGATGACCATTTATTATTAGTAGAAAGCCTAAAAACAATACTAGAAGCTGAGCCAACTATTCACGTAGTTGGTACGATCACTGACCCCTCGCAACTTTTAGAGGATATCTTATCATTACAGCCTGACGTACTCTTAATGGATATTCGCATCAAGACATATAATGGGCTAAACTTAACAAAAGCTATTATAAAAAGTATACCTACGATGCCGATTATTATCTTATCCGGCTACGATGATGATGCCTATATTCAAGCTGCACAAAATGCTGGAGCTAAAGCCTTTATAAAAAAAGAACAGTCTAATGAGGATTTAATTGCGACAGTGAAGAAGGTCTATGCGGGATATACCTTGTTTCCTTCCTTCGAAAAAACACTACTTACACCAAAAGAGCTAGAAGTTTTACAGCTTATTGTAGCAGAAAAAACAAGTGAAGTTATTAGTAAAGAGCTTTCTATTAGTAAGAGGACTGTAGAACATCATATTTCCTCTATACTACGAAAACTGGGTGTTCAATCACGTGTAGGTGCTGTTGTAAAAGCACTGGAACAAGGCTTAGTTAACAACACAGAAAAGCCGTAAGGAAAAGTAATACCTTCCTTACAGCTTTCGTCTAATCTATACTTTATTATTGTGCATGAAATTCTCTTCCATCATAAACAGCTGTGACATAGCCTGCACGAATGACAAAGTCTCCAAAATGCTCGCCCTCTAAACGATCCTTGGCAAAATGCAGAAGAATTGGACGTAGCTCTGCTAAAATTTCCTCTTCGCCAATATTTTCACGATAGATTTTATTTAATCGGTTGCCTGTAAAACTTGCGCCTAGATACATATTGTATTTTCCTGGTCCTTTACCAATAAAGCCGATTTCACCCATGGCTGCACGTGAACAGCCATTTGGACAGCCAGACATACGAATAACAATTTCTGTTTCATTTAATCCCGCTTCATCGATAATGGCATCTATTTTTGTAATAAGAGATGGTAAATAGCGTTCTGCTTCTGCCATGGCTAAGCCACATGTCGGTAACGAGACACAGGCAATGGAATTACGACGTAAAGCAGAGTAATGCGCACCGTCTGTTAGTTTGTATTGTTCAATAAGTGTATTAATTTTTTTCTTTTTCTGAGGTGTTACATTGCTAATCATTAAGTTTTGATTCGGTGTTAAACGAAAATCGCCCGTATGCACCTTGGCTATTTCACGTAATCCTGTTAACAACTGATAATCTTCAAAGTCTTTTAAACGACCATTTTGAATAAATAACGTATAATGCCAATGACCATCTGCCCCTTTAATCCAGCCAAATTCATCACCTGTACGTTCAAATGTATAGGGACGAGCCTGCTGAATTTCCCAGCCTAGACGACGCGTTAATTCTTCTTGGAACCATTCAAGTCCTCTCGCATCGATTGTGTATTTAAATCGTGCATTTTTACGGACAGAGCGATTCCCATAATCACGTTGGATCGTAATTATTTTTTCTGCAGTTTCCAGTAATTTATCTGGCGTTATAAAGCCAATTTCACGAGCAAGCTGTGGGTAGGTTTCATGATCACCATGCGTCATGCCCATGCCTCCACCAACCGCTACATTAAAGCCAATAAGCTGATTATCTTCAACGATGGCAATCAGTCCAATATCTTGCGAAAAAACATCCACATCATTACTTGGTGGAATCGCAATCCCAATTTTAAATTTCCGTGGCAAATATTGCGCTCCGTAAATCGGTTCAATTTCTACATCCTGACTATCTACTACCTTTTCTCCATCCAACCACAATTCATGATAAGCACGTGTTCGTGGCAGTAAATGCTCACTTAGTTTAGCAGACCAATTATAAACCTCTTCATGTAATGCAGATTGATTGGGATTGACATTACACATCACATTACGGTTTACATCCCCACAGGCCGCAAGAGAATCCAATAGCACGTCATTGATTTCCTGCATATATTTTTTGACATTCCATTTTAAAATGCCATGTACTTGAAATGCTTGACGTGTTGTTAATTTTAAAGAGCCATTGCCATACTTTCTAGCCATTTCATCCATCACGAGCCATTGTTCTGGTGTGGCTGCTCCACCTGGTGTTCGTACACGCACCATAAATTGATAAGCCGGTTCTAGCTTTTGTCGCTGACGTTCATTACGAAGATCTCGATCATCCTGTAAGTAACTACCATGGAATTTCATTAAGCGATTATCATCCTCTGGAATACCAGAGCTTAATGGATTATTCATGGTACGTTCGAGCGTTCCACGTAGGTAATTACTTTCGGTCTTAATACGCTCTACATCACTTGGTTTCCCAGGCTGTGGAGGTAAAACTATTTTTTCTGTCATTCTTTATCGCTCCTTTAATCCATTACATCTAAGTTTATGGCGCATATCTGAGGCTGCGCTTGCTAGCAAAGATATAAGCTCCTGAATAGGAAAGGTTTTCTACCACTTCTATGGGAATTTGTGCTGAATTCAATTAATAAACGTCACGTTGGTAGCGTTTTTGCTGTTTTAATTCATTCACATAGGCTTTTGCTTCCTCTAGTGTTTTCTGCCCTTGCTGCTCAATGATTCGATGAATAGTTGCATCCACATCAGATGCCATTGATTTTTCGTCACCACATACATAAATGACTGCCCCCTGCTCTAGCCATTCATAAAAACTTGCCGCATTTTCTAGCAATTTATGTTGAACATAGACTTTTTTGTCAGTATCACGTGAAAAGGCTACATGCATGTGACTTAATGTGCCATCAGCAAGCCAACGTTGCCAATCCGTTTGATAGAGAAAATCCGTAACAAAATGCTGATCACCAAAGAGGAGCCATGCTTTCCCCTCAATCCCTAACTCTTCTCGCTCCTCTAGAAAAGCTCGATATGGTGCAACACCTGTGCCTGCACCAATCATAATAATTGGTGTTTCATTATTCTCTGGCAACCTGAAATTCGGGTTTTTATGAACATAGATTGGTAATGTATCACCAATTTGAATGCGTTCTGCCACACTTCCAGAGCAAACACCAAGACGTTGTCTACCAGCTGTCTCATAGCTTACCTTACCAATCGTTAAATGAACCTCTTCGCTATTGGCCTTTTGGCTACTAGCAATAGAATAAAGTCGCGCTGGAATTTTACGTAGCAACTCTACAAACTGCTGTGCACTCCAAGTAAATGGTGTAAACGCCTCTACTAGATCCAGTAAGTCTCTTCCTTTTGCATAGTCCTTCCATGCATTTGGTTCTTCAAATAGCTTAGAAAATTCTTTATGCTCTGTAAAAGCAGCAATTTTCTCGAGTAACGGCTTAGATAACACCGTAATTTCTAATTTTTTCTGTAGTGCATCTTTTATCGATATTGTTTCATCAAAAACAGTCACTTCTGTCTCTGAATCGAATTGAAGTGCTGTCAGCAATGCATTGACTAATTGCTCATCGTTCTCGGGCAGAATACCAATGCTATCTCCAGGTTCAAATTGGAAATTAGCTCCCTCAATAGATAATTCAAGATGACGCGTCTCTTTGTTTGAGCCACGACCATTTAGGTTCATATTTTCAAGTACTTCAGCGTAAAATGGATTTTTTCTTGAATATGTAGATGCTTCAAGTACTTGCGCGCCTTCATTCTGTGCTGAAGTAGACGTTCCTGAAGTTGTCTGCTGAAGAAATTCCTGTTGAACCACAGAAAACCACTGTGCAGCTGCGTCATCATAATCCACATCACAATCAATTCGGGGAGCCATTCTTGTTGCCCCTAATTTTGCAAATTGCTCATCGAAGTCCTTACCTGTCTTACAGAAAAATTCATAGGAGCTATCCCCTAAGGCAAGGACTGAATACTGTAGGTGCTCTAGTTTAGGCGCACGTTTGCTATGCAAAAATTCATAGAATTGTATCGCTTGATCTGGTGGATCTCCCTCTCCATGTGTACTCACAATAAGTAATAGATTGGTAATCTTTTTTAAATTACTTGCTTTAAATTTCCCTAATGATGAGACAGTTACATCTACCTGTTGTGTTTTTAAAGCTGCTGCATATTTTTCAGCTAACCCTTGACTATTGCCTGTTTGGGAACCATATAAAATTGTTATTGTTTTTGTAACAGGTTGGGCTGCTGGTGGTGCCTGTTCAACAATTGCTTCAAGAGTTGCTTGGGGTGCACTTAAGTAGCCGTTTAGCCAAATTTTTTGTTCAATGGTTAATTTAGGGAGAAGCTCGTTTAATAACTTCA
The DNA here is from genome assembly GCF_043359455.1 of Lysinibacillus sp. PWR01. Classification (NCBI taxonomy): domain Bacteria; kingdom Bacillati; phylum Bacillota; class Bacilli; order Caryophanales; family Bacillaceae; genus Lysinibacillus; species Lysinibacillus sp. PWR01. Next base: position 52,015 of record NZ_JBHERJ010000095.1, read on the forward strand.
CCTGCTCTTCATTAAATGGACTGTTTATTACTTGCAATTTCAATCTTTGCCACCTCACGAATCATCATCATTTCATATTTTTAAAATTATCGAAGCCTTATTTTTTCCTTTTTTTCAATCTGAACCACGTAAGAATTTTGAACAATCAATGTAATTGATCCGTGGCTCACAGTATTTAACATTTGGCGGACATTATCTAATGCTAGATTTACATTCTCAGTCCTTTTATCTACCATTACGAAACACCTTCCTCTTTAAAATGTAGTAATTTATCAATACGTTCCACTAACACTTTTTTTACATTGGCGTCATAGCCTAAGCTTTCACATAACATGATGTTTTGGCTATCAAAGCCTTGTAATCGCTTGGCAATACTTTGTCTTAAAATGCCTGTAAATAATAAATAAGGGACAATAAAAACTTGCTGTTGCTTTCCTTTATCTTGCTGTAGCCAGTCTTCAAAGGTTGGTCCCATTCCATATAAGAAGCATGTATCAACTGCTTTATAGTGATATTTAGCACGTAGCCTTTTGGCAATTTTCGCTAAATCCCTCTTGACGGCTGGATCACTACTCCCACGTCCGATGAGTAAAACACTTGCATTGCTGTTAGGTTGCTGTTTTTCTATTATTCTAGCTTGTAACGTGTCAATTAATCGTTCATGTATGCCAAGGGGCTCCCCATATGTAAACTTTACATAGGGATATTGTTTTTGAGCTTTAGCCATTTCTTTCGGAATATCTTGCTTTGCGTGTTGAGCAGCTAGTAGTAGAATAGGCATCACGGCAATCGCTGTTGCTCCTTTTTGAATACAGCTAGCAATGCCTTCTGCAATAGTTGGTGTTGCAAGCTCCAAAAAGCATATTTCCTGAATGGCTACATCTACTTCTTGTTGAACACCTTGAAGAAAGGTTACGGCTTGCTCTACCCCTTCCTTAACACGACTGCCATGTGCAATATATAAAATAGCCTGCATGATTCCACAACCTTATCCCGTTATTTGGATTGGCTGCGCTGGGCTTTGCTCAAACCACTGAATGGTTTCTCTTAGGGTCACAACCTTCCCTACTAATATGATGCTAGGGTTTTGAATATTTTCTGTACGCACGATTTCCTCAATTGTAGCTAAAGTACCCGTAACAGTTCTTTGCTTGGTAGAAACTGTTCCCCAATGAATAACAGCCACAGGCGTTTGCTCATCACGACCATATTTGAGTAATTGTTGACGGATATACGGTAGATTACCAACCCCCATATAAATGGCAATCGTATCAATCCCTTTTGCAAGACTTTCCCAACGTATAGCATCTTCTTTCCCGTCCTGCATATGCCCAGTAACCATAGCAAAGCTTGAGCCTAAGTCACGATGTGTGACAGGAATACCTGCATATGCTGGGGCTGCTATACCTGACGTAATACCAGGTACAATTTCAAAGGGAATTTGATGCTTCGCTAACACATCTGCTTCCTCTGCCCCTCTTCCAAAAACAAATGGGTCTCCTCCTTTTAATCTTGTGACGACATATCCTTGCTGAGCATAATCAACAAGTGTTTGGTTAATTTGCTCCTGAATCATGGCATGTTGCTGTGGCAACTTCCCGCAAAAGATTAATTTAGCGTCTTTCTTGGCATAGGCTAATAGCTCTTTATTAATGAGTCTGTCATATAAAATGACGTCCGCACATTCAATACAACGTAATCCTTTGATCGTAATGAGGTCAACATCTCCAGGACCTGCACCGACGATATAAACTTTCCCCATTCTATTTCACTCCTTCTATCAATTACGCCTCATTGTTATGGCTTCCAGATTTTTTCGATTTTGCTCGAAAAGGCCCTCCCTATAGAAGCGAGATTCTTCTATACCCGACGCCCAGCTTTCGGTACAAAAAACATTTACTAAATGAAGATAAAGAAAAAAGGCCAATATTATCCTTAGGCACAAAAATGCCTATGAACAATAAAAGCCTCTAGTTTGCTAGTCAGCCACATATTTAATTCTTAGTAATATAATAAGAATAATAAATAATTTAGTATATTCTGTCAACACCAAATTTGCCACTTCGTAAGACACAATAAAAAACCAGCTGCCGATTTCAAGACCGACAACTGGTTGATCAGTTTATGTGCTTACCATGGTCTACGATAGCGCGGACCTGGTCTAAAATTTGGACCCGGTGGATATGGTCGATAGTTTGGATAATATGGATTGTAAGGATATTGATTAAATTGAGAGCCAAGGAAACTGCCTAAAAACCCACCAAAAAACGGTGCGCCAAATGGCCAAATAAAGCCGCCAAATCCTCCGCCTGGATAACCTCCGAAATTGCGCATATGCTACCTCCCCTTTTTACTCTATCGTATGTAGGAAGATACATCTATCATATGTAGAATGCCTATTCTATCGGGATTAGTGCATAAATCACAAAAAATCAGCGAGAATAAACTCTCGCTGATTGACAAGCTTTATTATTTTTCTTCCCCTAAACGTTGGACAAAATTCGCAAGCGTACGTACCATAACTCCTGTACCACCTTTAGGTCCTAAATCATGAACAGCTACTGCATCAGATGTGCCAGCAATATCTAGGTGAATCCACGGTGTATCACCAACGAATTCGCCTACAAAGCCTCCGCCGAAAATCATATGTCCATCACGACCTGGAGAGTTATTTAAATCAGCTACATCTGATTTACGAATTCGTTTTTTATCATTCTCTGTTAAAGGCATACGCCAAACAAATTCATCTGTCTCTTTTGCGGCTTCCATAAATGCTTCAAAAAACGCATCATCATTTGCAAGAGCACCTGTTTTATCCATACCTAGCGCAGTAATAACGCCTCCAGTTAAAGTCGCAACATCGATCAGTGATGTAGCCCCTTGCTGTTTAGCATATGTAGTTGCATCTGCCAGAACTAAACGCCCTTCTGCATCCGTATTTAATACTTCTACCGTTTTCCCACTGTACGTCGTAATCACATCATCTGGTTTAAATGCTGTATCAGACACCATATTATCTGTAGAACCGATAACGGCTACAACATTTTTATTTGGACGTAATTCACCGATAATTTTCATCGCACCAAGCACAGCAGCAGCGCCACCCATATCACCCTTCATACCAACCATGGAATCCTTTGGTTTTAAAGAATAGCCGCCTGTATCATACGTTACACCCTTACCAACAAGGCCAATCGGATCTTCAAAATCTTCAGTCGCTTTATATTTTAAGGTAATTAATCGTGGTTCTTCATAAGAGCCTTGGTTAACACTTAAAATACCACCCATACCTAGTTCCTCTAATTGGGCTTTACCTAAAATTTCTACTTCTAAATCATATTCCACAGCTAGAGATTGTGCATAATTAGCTAAATCCGTTGCTGTTAGTAGATTTGGCGGTAAATTAATTAAGCTACGAGCTTCATTGACAGCATCTGCATAAATTACACCTACTTCAAAGCTTGCTACAACCTCATCTAAATCCTCTGCTGTTGTCACAAGATGAACCGCATCAATACGTTTATCTACCTCGTTCGAAGTAGTTTTGTAATGTGGAACAGCATAATAGCCAAGGCCAATTCCTTCACCTGCTAAAAATGCTACATCTGCTGTTGAAATTGACTCTGTTGTAAATGATTCAACCCAAATGGAATACTCTTTCACTTTTAAAGATCTTAATTCTTTCCCTACTAAACCAAATGCTGCGCGAATATCACCTTCTGTTAGGTTTTTACGCTCATCCAAGCCTACAAATACAATACGTTTGAGGTTGGCATGGTCTTTCACAAATGGTAATTTTGTTAGTTTCTTTAATTCCGTTGAGACGTCCCCACCACTAATCCAAGTATCAATGGCCTCACCGTAAAATGATGAAAAGCTTGCCCAGTCCTGCATTTGTTCACGATGTTTTGTGACTCCCACCACTAATAGTTCAGTAGAAATCGTTTCAAATGTTTTTGCTTCTTTTACAATATGCATGTAAATTCCTCCATTCCATATACTATTATAACGAAGTTTCTGAAAAGCGCGTAATATTTGCCTATATCTTCTTTTAGAAAATAATGAATGTTATAATAAAAGCAATTATTTGCGAAGGTTGTGATGAAATTGAGTTTACTCCAAAATACCCCATTACTAATTGCCCTCTTTGCGGTTCTCTTTGCGCAGTTTGTTAAAATCCCCATCCATTTTTTAATGACCAGACAAGTAAAATGGGGCCTTTTTACCTCAACGGGCGGAATGCCTAGTTCTCACTCCGCTTCTGTCACTGGACTGGCAACCTCTATTGCGTATGAGACGGGTTTGGAATCCCCCATTTTTGCGGTAGCCGCTATGTTTTCCATTATCGTTATGTACGATGCCAGTGGTGTTCGTTACCAGGCAGGGCAGCATGCAGCGATATTAAATCAACTGCGTAAGGATTTCCAAACATTGCTCCATGATTTAAAAAAATGGCCACAGATGGATGGGCAAGAGAAAATGGAGGAATTAAAAACATTATTAGGCCATAAACGAAGTGAGGTATTTTTTGGGGCTCTCACGGGTATTTTTATCGCCATCATAACCTACGAGTTTTTCATCTAACAGACATAAACACATCCTCTAGAGGGAGGTTGTGTTTTTTTGTATAAAAAAAGTATTCTTCCTTCAATTGAAAGAAGAATACTAAGCACGTTAGAACATTCGATATCCACTTTTTCGTAAATAAATCATGACGATACCCGCCACAATAGAGCCCGCAAAGCCACCTGATAAAATAGCAATATCTACAAATTGAAGTGCCTGTAATTTATCGATTAATGCTGGGAAGGCAGAGCCTGGCTTAAAAATATAATCTAAGAAGCTTACTTCATCTACAATAAAGATGACAACAATTGGATACACAATTGCCATTAACCATGTCATACGTAACAGCATATTTAACAAGAATCCGATACCAAAGAACATGACGAAAAATAACAATATAGAAATGATTAACTGTACTAATGAAACTGGACCATCCATGTATGTATAACCTCCGTTTTCCTCTCATTAGTTTACATGATTACGACACCGCTTTCAATGAACATATCCTTGTTTTCGCTTGTTCGTCATATTTCGGAAAATCATTAATCGATCATCTGCAATTGATCTTTAAATTTAGGGGTATTTGCTTTCTTCGCGGGTATTTGCCCTCCTTCCGCGGGTATTCTCCCTCCTTCCGCGAGTATTCGCTTCTCCTTCGCGGGTATTCTCTATTTTCAAGTCAGATAAATGCTTTTTTCATCAAAAAAACTATTGAAGACAAGTGCTTATCTTCAATAGTTTCTACTATTTTATGAGGTTGATTGAGCTAATAAAAACTTCGGTAATCTCCAAAGCTGTGCCCATTTTTTAAATGCTATCATCACAATTAATAGGCCGAGCATTAGCATGAAAAAGTTTGACGTATCTTGAAGCGTTTACTTAAACCACCTGTAATAAAGCCCGCAAGAATCGTTGAAACACCACAGGCTATTGCTGTAAAACCGCCGAGTGTGATGCGATGAATACCTGCAATAATACCTACACACACACCAACAAGTGGTCCGCCAAAAATCCCTGCAATGGCCATACCAATTAACCTTGTATTGGCAATCGCCTCTTCTGCATTAATCGTACTATGTATCATCTGATTTAAAGGATGGATGGTCCCACTTTCAATTTTAATCCCTGTATAGCTGCTGATAATACATAGGCTACTAAAAATAATGATGAGCCATATTTTCTCTTTCATTCCTTGCTCCTGAAACAGCTTTTCTCGAAAGAGTCGCCATCTTGACATTACAATGATCAGCCCAACTCGCTCTCACATAAATAAAAATAGCTTTATCAAAGGTCACCTCCTAAAGTCATATCATTTTTTAAAGAATAAACGATAAGAGGTATAGCCAAAAATATCACCTGGATTAATCCCTTCTATCGCTTCTAATTGATGTCTTTCAAATTGATTGGAAGCCATTTCCTTTAACATCACAGAGGTTGTTTCATCTTGTGCTAGTTCCTGTGGATACAACCATTTAGCTTCTAAAATTTCTTTTTCTTGAATGGAAACCTGCTGCTGCTCATCTAGCATTCGACAATAAAAAATCGCCATATTATCACTGATATCATCACGGATGACACCTGTTCTAAATCCAATTAAGCCTGAGACTCTACAATCGATGCCTGTTTCTTCTTTGATTTCACGAATAACCGCTTCATCTACCGTTTCTCCTGCATTAACAAAACCTGCTGGCAATGACCAACGCCCCTTCAAGCCACTATAAGCCTTCTTTACAACCAACCATTGCCCAAGCTCATTCACCGTAACACCTGATACACCCAACCATATTTTCCCTCGATCTTTTCTCATAACCTTCACCTCTATCTACCTATTATACCTGCTCACTTTCTATGGAATGAAGCATTTATTCTGAATTTTACAGTTAATCCACAGTGAAAATGCTTCTTTCATTCAACCTCAATAAAAGAAGCTATTATACATTGCCTTGAATTTCACTAAATAAGGTCATAAAAATTTGTTGGAAGTGTCAAATGATTTTTAACATAGTTACTTACAAACAGGTAAATAAAAAGAAAGAAAAAAGCTCCTTTCATTCATCATGTTTTGCAACATCATCAATCAAAGAAGCCTATTATTGTTAGCCCATTATTCGAATGGATTTATTTACTTTTACTCACAAACCTCAGGCGTACCTTCACGCTTTGCTGTTCTGAAAGACGTACCACAGCCACATGATGCAATGGCATTTGGATTATCGATTGTGAAGCCACCGCCCATTAGCGATTGTTTATAGTCAATTTTTGTTCCCATCAAAATCGGCGCATCTTCACGGGAAACAAGAATTGTTAAACCATGCTGAACATCTTCAAAATCATCATCTTTTTTCTCTTTATCAAAATGCATGCCATAGGATAGCCCGCTACAGCCGCCACCATTCACCACTACACGTAAAAAAGAACCTTGTTCTTCATTATGCTCCATCATTTCATTAATATGAAAGCCAGCAGCCTGTGTCACTTCTATAATTTGCTTTGTACTTGTCATCCCAATCACCTTCCTTCTTACGTATTATCATAACAATTTTGACCATTGTATGACAAACATTCAGCTTCAAGTCGATTATAAGTTATAATTCTCATATTTTTCACATTAATAGTATTTTTTATTCATGTTAATAAAAACATCATTGGTATAATAGTTACAACGAATTCTTGGCAGGGGGTAATATATATGGAGATTTCACCATATTATGAGAAAAAAATTCAATGTTTAAATTGCAAAAAAGAATTTCCAACATTAAAAGTGCGTTCAAAATTTATTAAAGTAGATCATACGGAAACAGATTTTCAACCTATTTATGCAGATGAAGTGAATGCTCTCTATTATAATGTTTTTGTATGTGAGCATTGTGGCTTTTCCTTTACAGAAGACTTTACAAAATATTTTGCACCGGGTATCCAAGATGATATACGTACACAAATTACAGAAAAATGGGTGCATCATGATTTCAAGGGTGAACGTACCGTATTTCAAGCGATTCAAGCCTATAAGTTAGCGTTTCTTTGTGGCACGATTAAAAAAGAAAAAAATGTAGCGATTGCTGGACTAACTCTACGTCTTGCATGGCTTTATCGTTCCTTAAACAATAGTGGACAAGAAGAGCGCTTTATGAAATTAGCACGTGATTATTATATGGAATCTTATTCTACCGAGGACTACAGCTCTACACAAATGTCAGCTGTCCGAATTATGTATATGATTGCTGAATTATCTAGACGTATTGGAGATATTGAAAATGCGACACGCTTCTTTTCTAGAGTCATTGAAAAACAAAGTGTCGGTGGTGAGGCAAAAATTATAGATATGGCGAAAGAACAGTGGGCCATTATTCGTGAAGAAAAAGAACATGCGCGTCATAAATAGGTAAATAAAAAAGTTCTAGCTTGCAAACAGCTAGAACTTTTTAAAAAGGCTTAGAATACTTGCTCTACTTCCACGATACCTGGTACTTCTTCTAATAATGCTCGTTCAATACCAGCTTTTAATGTAATCGTAGAACTTGGGCAACTGCCACAAGCACCTAATAAACGTAATTTCACAACGCCATCCTCAACATCTACTAATTCACAGTCTCCACCGTCACGTAGTAAGAATGGACGTAATTTATCTAATACCTCTTGAACTTGGTCGTTAATTGTTGCTTCTGCCATTTATCTCGACTCCTTTCCTTATAATGATTATAATGTTAGCAACAGAAAAAATCCAATATTGAATCACAAGGAGAGAAAATACTATGCCATCAACAAAACCTATGATTGAAATTTATGGAACAGCTGTCATCTGTGCTAGTTGTGTCAATGCCCCATCTTCCAAGGATACATATGAGTGGCTACAAGCAGCCATCAATCGCAAATATCCAGATCAAGCATATGATATTCGCTATATCGATATTGAAGGTCCAATTGAGAATGAACGCGACCAAGAGTATGCGTCACGTATTCAAGACGATGAATTTTTCTACCCCCTTGTCCTCATTAACAATGAGGTAGTTGGAGAGGGCTATGTCCAATTAAAGCCTGTATTTACGGCCCTTGAAAATTTAGGGTTTGTCCCAGACGAAACGGTTTAATAAAAATAAAGGGATTGTTTCAAAATGATTTTTGAAACAATCCCTTTCAGCTAATTAATCATTTTGACGTTTGTAATACCATAATAATCCTGATTTCATTAAGCGAGCGATACGCCCAGTTACTGTTGTATCAGCTAAGTATACAAAGCCTTGTTTTTTACCAAGAGCTCCCATAAAGCCTTTTAATTTAATATCTGGCATCTTCTCTGGTAAATGTTCACCTTTCCAACGCATACGAAGTACTTTCACAATTTGCTCCGCTTGTTCCTCTGCTAATTGTGCTGTTGGGGCTAAATCTGATGAAGCACAATCTCCTACAACATAGACATGTTCATCATCGAGTAAATTAAAATACTGTGTGACAAGTGGACGGTCATGTTTATCTTTCTCAACATCCATATCACGCACAATTTTGACTGGCTGGACACCTGCAGTCCAAACCACTGCATCGAGTAAAATTTCATCATCATGATTAAAAATTTTACCTGGCTCTACTCTTGTAATATTTGAATTGGCAACCACATCAACATTATGCTTAACAAACCAATCCTTTACATACTTACTTAGTTTTTCTGGAAAATCTTTCAATATACGTTGACCACGGTCAAATAGCTTGATTTTTAAATCTGAGCGACTTTCACGTAGCTCACTTGCAAGCTCAATTCCACTTAGGCCAGCCCCTATAATTCCAACTGTAGACCCAGCTGGTAACCCACAAAGTGCTTGGAATGTTGCACGTGATTTACCCATTGTTTGAATGCTGTACGTATACTCTTCCGCACCTGGTACACCATGATATTTATCTTCACAGCCAAGCCCAATGACTAAATCATCATATTCTATACGTTGTCCGTCTTCAAGAATGACTACTTTTTCCGCACGATTAATTTCAACGACTTCTCCATATACGGCTGTTAAACGTTCATGCTCTGGGAAGCTTACACGAATTTCTTTATCTGTTGCTGTCCCTGCCGCCAATGCATAAAACTCTGTTTTTAAACTATGGAAAGGGGCTCTATCTACTATAACTACCTCTCTGTCTAATGGTAGGCTGTTTAATAGACGAAGCATGACACGCATATTGCCGTAGCCGCCACCTAAAAGTACTAATTTTCCCATAATAGTCTCCTTTTATATCTCTTTTAATAATTGTTCACAAAGTATCCACAAACGAGTATAACCGATTGTGAGAAGTTTCACAATATCAGAATGAAATTTTGTGAAAGATTTCACAAAATAAACGAGAACCTGTTCATTTCTATTGATTTTTAAGCCATTAATAACAAATTCCCTTTATCTTTTATTAAAAAACGTTTCTTTTCTCTTAAACATAAATAATTGACGAAAATCGTAAAACCGAGTAGCATTACTTTGGTGAGGTGACATGGATGAATCCAATGGTTGAATTTTGTATAAGTAATTTAGCAAATGGCTCTCAAGCAACTTATGAAGTACTCGAACGCGATCCAAACATCGACGTTTTGGAATATGGCTGCCTCAGTTATTGTACAAAGTGCTCAGAATCCTTTTATGCAATAGTAAACGGTGAATTAGTAGAAGCAGATTCTCCTGATGAATTAACGAAAGCCATTTATCAATTTATTGAAGAAAATCCTTTATGGTAGTTTTCTAAAATACCTATATGAATAAATTTGAACAAATAAAAAGGATGTTATGCTGAAAATTAGCATAAACATCCTTTTATTACTTTAGTACGTCCACTACATATGTAGGTTGGCATTCTTTTTCGAGGACAGTCTTTGTAGGCGTCACCCCAGTATTCACATGAATGGTGTCACAGCCAAATCGAATGCCACACATAATGTCCGTATCATAATTATCACCGATCATTACCATGTCTTCTTTCGCAATTCCATGTTCGGTCGCAATTACTTCCAGCATGGCTGGCGATGGCTTACCAATATAGATTGGTTCAACATCTGCAACTTCTCCTACCAAGCGTGCAAAAGAACCATTGCCTGGTAAGAACCCGTATTCTGTTGGGAATTTAATATCTTGATTCGTGGCAATAAAGGTCGCTCCTTGCTGAACAAAAACCGTGGCCCTAGCAAGTGCCATATAATCAAGCGTACGATCAATCCCCATAACAAATACATCGGGCTCATCCTCAACAGGCACAATATTTTCATTGAGTAGTGCCTGACGAATACCATCTGTACCCATCATCGCTACTTTTTTGCTTGGAAAATGTAGGGCCACATACTTTGCTGTGACCAATGCACTTGAATAAATATGCTCTAATGGCGCGTTCACGCCAATAGACAGTAAAGCTTCTTGCAGTTGTTCTCGCGTCTTCGAAGAATTATTCGTTACATAGAATGGCTCAATTCCTGCTTGCTGTAAACGATGAATAAAAGCTACCGCAGAAGGAATACCTTCCTTCCCACGGTAGACAGTACCATCTAAATCAAAGCAATAGGCCTTATATTGTTTCATTGATGATCCTCTGGCAAAAATGCTGAAACAGGTCCTAATTCATTTGTTAAATAATTATGAACTGCTGGCGAGAACTGCTTTAAAGCCATTAGATTGGCTGTTAGTACATGGATAACCTCTTGGATATCTACCTCTATAAACTCACGCACTAGCATTTTACGTAAGCCAACAACTGCTTTGTATGGTGCTTCCAAATCAGCAGCTACAACTTTTTCATCGACTAAAATATCAATAATATCCTCGTAGCTTCCTGGATCGCGCATAATGAAACCGTCAATCATTAAATTTCCTACATCCATCATTGACTCCATAATGTTGTGTCCAATTCGCTCGATAGCTAATTTCTTTATATCATTCTGAAGCCAGTTATCCTCTGTCTCCAAAATAGTTAATAGCCCATCTAAGTACTGTAAATTTTTTGTGATTTTATTACGATCTACAAAATACACAAGGAAAGCCCCCATTCAAATCTTTAAAAGTTGATAGTCTTTTCTCTTCTATAGTACCATAACTATAGGATTGGAAGGAGATTAAAAGATGGAACGTTTTTTTTTATATGATGATGTAGAAGATACGAAAACAAGATTTGTTAGTTTTGCTGGACAAAAGCTACGTTATGATTTAGCTATATTACAATCTGGCCGCTTCTTTGGAAAAGTGCTTGTCATGGATATCCAGTTCGGTCGCTTTGCTATTATTGGTCCTGATGATGTAGAAGAGCCTGGGTACTTAGAACATGTGTACAATCGCACAGAGGAAGAAACAATCGAATTACGGGAATACTTGCGTGAATTATTGAACTAACACCCATTTTATTGGGTGTTTTTTTATATAACATAAAAAAATTTCGCTAGCCATGGGCGATTGCGAAATCTTTTTACGTATTGTTATTTATTTAAAGTGGATGGATTATCTTTATTATGGGGCTTGTCTTTATTTTCATTATCATTTTGCTTTTTCGCTTGCTGATTTTGACCAATCACAGCTAAATCGTCTACACTAATATCAAAACCATACCCATATTCCTCTCGATCTAATGGCTTTTTATTGCGTTTTTCTTTTGCCAACATCATCACCTCCATTCATAAATTATCCCTTTTTTATTGATTTATACGCCCTTTTTCTCAATACGTTTAAGCTGTGACATCCTTAATAATCCACTGGGCAGCGCTTATTAAATCTGGAAAGACAGCATCTGCTAATGGATCTTGTTCCCCTAGGAAAACACCCTTTGTTCCTGCCCGTTTTCCTGCAATAATATCCGTATCTGTATCGCCTACCATATAGGATTTTGATAAATCAATGTTATATTTCTTTCCTAAATCCACAATTAATTTGCTATTGGGCTTGCGGCAGGCACAACCTGACTTAGGTTTGTGCGGACAATAAACGACTTCATGGATCACTGCCCCTTTTTTCTTTAGCTCCTTCACCATATGTTCATGTATTTTCTGTAAGCCACTTTCCTTCATAAAGCCTAAACCAACCCCACCTTGATTTGTCACGACAAACACATAATCAAAATGCTTATTTAGCTTTCTGATTGCCTCAGGCACTTGCGGTAAAAAGTACAAATCCTTAGGCTTATTCACAAACTTCACACGATTGGTCAGTACTTCATTGATAACACCATCACGATCTAAAAATACGGCTTTTTTCATTTGCAACACACCTTCGATAAGCTGTTTTGTGCTTTAGTTTTCCCCAATTACACAAAAGCTAACAATCATGAAAAAAAACCTGATGCCTATCACATCAGGTTTTTGTATAAGAGTTTATTCTGCTAAAGGTTCATGGTCTGTTGGCTTTGTTACTTCACTCATGTCCACTACTTCTGGCTGTTTCATAACTTTCCCCAATTTACGTAATACGAAATAAGCACAGCCAAAATTACAGTATTCGTATAGATAATCTTGAAGCGTACTTATTTTTGTATCAAAAGTGGATTTTTGATTTTTATCATCAAAAAATCCCTTTAAACGTAACTGGTTATAGCCCCAATCACCTACAATATAATCGTATCTGGCTAAGATATCTGAGTATCTTTCCTGAAAAACTTCCTCCTGAAAGGCCTCGCGATAATCTTCTATTAGTTCATATTCTAATCCTTCAACTATGATCAAAGTGACACCACCCTTTTCGTTCAGCCTTGACGTTTACACTTCCGCTTGTAATTGACGTTCTTTCGTTGCAGCATTTACTTGTTCGTCTGCATGATAACTACTACGTACAAGTGGGCCAGCCTCACAATGCTTAAAGCCTTTCTCCATGGCAATCTTACGCAGTTTACCAAATTCTATTGGTGAATAGTATTTTTTAACTGGTAAATGCTTTTTCGTTGGCTGTAAATATTGACCGATCGTCATAATATCTACATTATTTGCACGTAAATCGTCCATGACTTCTAAAATTTCTTCATGTGTCTCGCCTAATCCAATCATTAGTGATGATTTCGTTGGAATTTCAGGCTGCATCTCTTTAGCTAAACGCAGGAACTCTAAAGAGCGTTCGTATTTTGCACGAGCGCGCACTCTAGGTGTTAAACGGCGTACTGTTTCAATATTATGATTTAAAATATCTGGTTTTGCATCCATTAACATTTGAAGGTTCTCCTTCATCCCGCCTAAATCTGATGGCAATACCTCAACAGATGTGAAAGGACTTTTACGACGAATTGCACGTACTGTTTCTGCTAGAACTTGCGCTCCGCCATCCTTTAAATCGTCACGTGCGACCATTGTAATAACAACGTGCTTTAAATTCATAATGGCTACTGAATCTGCAACGCGCTCTGGTTCTGCCAAATCTAGTTCATTTGGTAAACCTGTTTTCACTGCACAGAAACGACAAGCACGTGTACAAACGGAACCAAGAATCATCATGGTAGCAGTACGTCTCTCTCCCCAGCATTCATGGATGTTTGGACAACGAGCTTCTTCACATACTGTATGCAGATTTTTCTCACGCATCAGCTTTTTAAGCCCTTTATATTCATCATTCGTGTTTAGTTTTATTTTTAGCCAATCTGGTTTTCTTACATGTTCTTCTTTACTTGTAGGTTTACAAGATGTCATACGAATATCGCCCCTATCAAAAATATACATTTTTTAATATTAACTATCTTCACTGTTGTCAATGTAACATATTAAAGGCACTCCAACAACTATCACAACAAACATTTCTATTTATAAGGGACAGGTATTTCTATGGACGGTTGTGGCGCGTCACTACTATTGGTATAAATGTTTGGAACAGGCCCCCTTGTTAGGCCCATCGCTACAGGTATATCCTGTGCAACGGTAGAAGATTTACTAGCGAAAGGAACAATAATCTGAACATTTACCTCTAAATGAATACCTACCTCCACATAAGCACTATTGATTCCAAATTCTTGAATAGAGGATGTCACATTACTATGAACATTCCCAATCACATGGAAGCGAATCGGGATCTTTGGCCCCAAATTTCCAAGCAAGGGAATATTGGCTGCTTGACCAAGCGGTACAAAAAAGACAATGCCATCACCATCTTGGATCCTGTTAATATCATATTCAACATTATCTAATTCAGGTAAATGGGATAGCTCTCCCTGTTCAGCTTGCTCCAAATACATTTTAACAAGCTCTAATGTCTCTGCTCGAACACGATTAATGATTTCTGTATTAAACTTAGTCGTCATCATTTCAGACGTACCTGGAGGAATATCTTCAATGATATCATTTACATCTAATACATTAGAGGTACGTGAATTAATGGCTTTACTCACAACATATGAGGCAATCTTCGTAGTTTGCACTTCCGCATATTGCAAATAGGTTGGCATGAGCCGTTCATTTAAATAATAAATAAATAATATAAGGCAAACAACCATACTAACAATTAAAATCGTTAATTTATTAAGACGCATTCCCCTTCTACCATATGAGCGTAATTTCATTCTTTTTCGAGGGAAAAACAAAAAAATCTCCTCCTGTTCCATAACGTATGAACAGGAGGAGTAATTTATTCTACTTTTGCGGGAACCACATAATCCGTCTCAACATTTTCAATTGTTACATCAGGATAATCCACTAAATTAATTTCATATGTAGCTGCCAGCAATTGATCTTGTTCTTCAAAAATACGAATCCATGGTAATGCTGCATCCAACGTGTTTTGTCTAGATACAATCCCACGGCGTCCATCTGATAATTTTAAAATAACACCATTTGGATAATGAACGACAGCTCTTTTTAAAGCTTTTACAATTCGAGCATCATAAAGAGTGCCCGAGCCAGCTTCAACAATAGCTAGTCCTTGTGAAGGGAGCATCTTCTCCCGGTATACACGATTCGTTGTCACCGCATCAAAAACATCTGCAACACCAATTATCTTGGCAAATGGATGAATTTCAAAGTCAACAAGTCCTCTTGGATAGCCACTTCCATCAATACGTTCATGGTGTTGGAAAGCACAGTGCGCCACAAGCAGAGAGATTGAATGTAAATTCCGTAATAAATCAAAACCGTAACGAGCATGCATCTTCATCATTTCAAACTCATCATTCGTTAAACGTCCTGGCTTTGTTAAAATATCTTTCGGTACCATTAGTTTACCGACATCGTGTAATAACGCACCTATCCCGATCAAACGTAAATCCTCAGCAGAGTAGCCAAGTTCTTTGGCAATGGCAATAGAATACAATGTCACTTGGAAAGAGTGTTGATATAAATATTCATCAAATAAATAAGCATCTGTTAAAATGGTTAGAATTTCATTATTTCCAGTAACTGCAGAAAGTAATTCATCTACGATCGAAACAATTGTCTTTGATTGCTGATCTAATATATAAGAAGCATTTACTGGATTCAAACCATCAATGGACTGGAACGAATCCTTTATAGTTTTGATGACTTTATTTCGCATAGCAGGTGGAACGGTCTCTTCTACTTCTATTCCCTCAGAAATCTCATCGTCAATATATAAATAATGTGTATTTAACTGTTGAAGTCTTTGAATAATACGGTCATTAATGACAACATCTTTCTTTAAAAGCGGATGACCTGCCTCATTCCAAATGGTTCTTCCTAATACCATTCCTTCTTTTAATACATCGATTGAAATTAATCGCATGACTTCTTCCCCATTCCATTCTTTAAACTCTCTCTATTGTTTAAAGAATCTTTGACCATAATCTATCATAATGTTTCGTAAAAATTCAGGTAAAATATATTGTTTTTTTGCATATTTAAAACTTGGATAAAAATAACCAAATGTAAACAGATCCAATGTGACCAGTTTATAAATGTGATTTTGATCTGCTAGCTTACCATTAATTAATAATTGCCGATTTTCATTCATGGAAAATCCATATGTCAATATTTTTCCAAAAATGACGCCTCTAAACCCTAGTCCTTTTAGTTCGATATAGGGCCATTCTTCATTTTTAGATTGCATATAAATTTCTTTCATTTCAGCGACGGATAATTCAATTGTACATAAATTAATTGGATGTGGAAAAATTCGGTGCAAATCTAAGGCAGTCACTATTCCCTTAGGAAGACCATCTAAAAATATCCCTGCATTGAATAATGCACAGTCCGCTCCGCTTTTTTCCAAAATTGCATGTGCAAATAAATCAGATAGCTGTGAATAATGGAACCATTCCTTGTTGTAGGCTTTCTTTGTTGTAAAAACTGGAGTATCCAATATTCTGTTTCCTTCATCCTCCAAAAACTGTACCACTTTCTGTTCATTTTTAACAATTGGCAAATCCTTATTATGAATTAAAGTATCCTTTTTTTCAACAATTTTCCTCAATTTTTTATCATATTCTATGATAAGATGTCCAGTATATTGGCCAAACTTACCTCCACCTGTCAGTAAAACCCCATTAATCACTTTGCCCTCTGGTAGGACATGATGAGTATGAGAGCCGAATATAACATCAATTTCTGGACACTCATCCGCTAAGAGCTCATCCTCTGTAATGCCTAAATGGGATAAGCATACAACAATGTCTACTTCTTCACGTAGTTGATGCGCTAAACGTAGCAGTGTACTTCTAGCGTCGTCCATATGCCAATTTAATTCTTCATAATATACTTCAAACATGGCCGTGGCTGCAATGACGCCAATCTTCGTACCCATTGCTGTTGTTAAGATTACATAAGGCTTCATCCATGCTGGCTTCTTCCCGTGGGAGGCATATACATTTGCAACTACAACATCAAAATTAGCATTATCATATAAGTGGAAGAGCTCTTCATGGGATAATGTAATGCCTTCATTGTTGCCGATTGTCACCACATCGTAACCCGCCTCATTTAGCAATCGCACATTACCTTTCCCAACTGTTGCTTCTGTATAAATGTTGGAACGATCTAAATGATCTCCAACATCAAACAAATAGCTTGTTTCCCCGATATTCCCTAATTTATTGCGCATTTCTTTCACATAGCTTTGCATTCGTGGCCAATACTTAAAATGACTATGCAAATCATTTGTGTGAAAAATATGGATCTTTTCAAGCATTAAAGCCACCTCACTTTAAATTAAGCTAATATGCCTTCTATAATAGATCGAATTCCTAGTAATAATAGAATAATCCTTAAAGCTAGTACAAGTGTATCGGATTTAATCCTCTTATTTAACGCAGCACCCAGCTTTGCTCCAACATAAGCCCCAGGAATAACTGGAATAGTATAAAGCCAGGGTACATGACCGAAATAAACATGGCTTGCAGAATTAACAATGGACGTTAAAAATACCATAAACATCGATGTTGCCACCGCGACATGTGGGGGGAATAAGAATAAAATAATCATTGCTGGCACGATCATGGAACCGCCACCTATTCCAAATAAACCAGAAGCAAAGCCAATACCAAATGTTAATGTAATAGCAAACCAAATGGGATAGCCATATACATAGGTTTTTCCCTCAGAGTCAGTAAACTCTTGCTGCATACCATTTTTTACAAACCATTTTACAGGCTTCAGTTTGTCTCTCACAAGCAAAATAATCGATAAAATAATAAGTAAAATACCGAAATATAAATTAAAGGATGGTAAATCTAATCCTTTATTGACCCATGCGCCAAGGATTGTTCCTGGAATACTTCCAATAAAGAATATAAAACCACTTTTATAATCCACCGTTTTAGATTTCATATAGCTTAGCGTGGAGGCAAGTCCCGTGAAAATCATCATCACCACTGATAAACCGACTACTTTTTGTGGTGTAATATCTGGGATCATTCCTAAATTTAAGCCGATGTATAATGTTGCTGGTACTAATACTACACCACCACCTAGCCCAACTAATGAGCCAATTAGACCAGCAAGCAAGGCAATGATGACTAATAAAATAAACTCCATTATAGTTCCCCTTCAAACATGTTTAATTGTTTAGGTGCCAACCCGACATCGTTAATATTCAACATACCTTGTAGCTCTTTTGCGTTTTTCGCTGCATGATTACCAGAATTATTATTAAATAAAACGAAGAGTTCATTGACCTCTGGTTCAAGCTTTTTCATGCTATCCCCAAGCTGCTGTAATTCTTCTTTATTATAATCATATAAGAAGCGAACTTTACGCCAATTTTCTGCATTTCCTGTGTTCCGCCAGCCATGTATATTGCGACCATGGAGACGAATCAACGCTTTATTTGCAGTCACTACAGGGTAGAAAGGAACAGATCCTACACCAGCCTGTGGTTCATCACAAATCGTATGGATAAATTGATGTTCTCGTAAGAAATCTATCGTCTGCTTGACAACATTTTCTGCATACCATGTTTGATTTCGAAATTCAATCGCTACTTCAAAATCCTTTAGCTGCTGTCGGATATACAATAAATATTGCACATTTTTTCCTTGGCAATCAAACCATGGTGGAAATTGTGCTAATACCATGGCTAGCTTTCCATAACGTTTAAATTCATTGGCACATTCAATAAATGCATTGAACATATCATTTTTTGATTCAAAGGGAATCTCTCCACGTAAATGACCCGTCATTCCTTGGTAAGCTTTCACAACAAAACGGAAGTTTTCAGGTGTATCCTCACACCATTTCCGAACATGCTCTTTGGCTGGTATGGCATAAAAAGAAGTATCTACTTCAACCGTTAAAAAATGACCTGTGTAATCAAATAATTTATCCTTTGAAGTAGTCACTCCACTATAAAGTGAAGGGTGATCGCCCCAACCAGTTAATCCTACTACAATCATGTGACATCCTCCTCTATGTACATAATCATAGCACACAGTATGTCACTACAAATAAACATCATGTAAAAAATATACCTTCTTTTATCACTTAATTATGCCAAAGAAAAAGCATGAGTCCATCTTCCATTGAACTCATGCTACTATAACAGGCGACGTTTATTTCACAAGATTTTGCTGAATAGCCTCTAAAAACTTAATTCGGCTATATGCAGGGCCACCTTCCATTAGTGGATCTAGTACATTAACAAATACTCGGTCATTTTTAAATGCAGTAATATTTTGGATGATTGGATTCTTTTTAAAGTCTTCTAAAGCATTCGGCGCGTCCGCATTTTCATCTGTTGAAAACTGCACAAATAAATAATCAGGATTCATATCTGCAAGTTGCTCCACAGAAATGGCCTCTTGAGATTTAGCTTTAGCAACTTCATTAGGTACTGCTAAACCAAGCTCGCCATAAAGAACTGCATTTAAAAATACTTCTTTTGGATAAACATACGCTTGTCCCCCACGAATACGAATAGCCGCTACTTTTTGATCTTGTAGTTTTTCAGTTAACGTGGACTTAGCAGCTTCAATATCAGCTTTATATGTAGATAAGATCTTCTCAGCATCTGCTTGCTTACCAGTTAGTTCTGCTAGTAAATTCAAATTAGATTCCCAGTTCGTCGAAATATGTGAAACTAAAATTGTAGGTGCAATTTTCTCTAATTTACTTTGTACCTCTTCTGGGAACTTTGTGGACCCTAAAATGACATCTGGATTTAATTCTAATATTTTTTCAAAGTTTGGTTTAATCTTCTCACCAATAGATTCTGCTTTGTCTGTTACAGAAGCATAGAGCTCAGGGAACTTGCCACCAATAGCAATAGCTCCAACTGGGTGAACATCCAGCACCACCATATCCTCCATTGCTTCCATAGCTCCTGTTACAACAATTCTTTCCACTTTTTCTGGCACTTCATAGCTTTCACCAAGATATTCAATCGTTCTCGTGCCATTTTCATTTGTTGATTCTTCTTTTGTTTGTGTCACTTCTTCTTCTTTTGGTGTATCAGTGGAAGATTCCTCTTCTACTGCCTTCTTCTCTCCACATGCGGCGAGAATGAGCATAAATAATGCTATGAAACTAATAAATAAAAACTTCTTTTTCATTTACATATTCTCCTTTGAAGATGATTAACTATCTCATCTGGCTTATTGAAGTACTGAACATCTTCTAGATTTATCAACCCCTTCTTAATTGATATTGATTCTCATTATCATTTTAGTATGTAATCTTAAAAAAATCCAGTACTATTTCTCTCCATTTTTATTCGCAACATAAAAACACAAAAAACCCCTAGTCACAATTTAACTTTATCGTCTGCCTCTCGTTGGGACACACTCGATGGGACATAAGGTAAAATGCGATAAATACTAGCCCCTTTATTACCGTTTAATCTCATTCTTGGTACTTTTTCGATGATGCCTAATTTCTCTAACTTTTAACGCTACGATAAACTGTCTTTGTGCTGATCTCCAATGCTGCAGCAATAGTGGCAGCTTTCAAATGACAGGCTCCTGGATGTATCCAAAGGATGCGTTAGAAAAAATCATGATTACATTGGATGTAAAGAACTTAGGTGACTTACAGCAGCATATAGACAAGGACACAGATAACTAATATTGGTTGTCTGTTTTTTTATGTACTTTCACCAATAAATTCCCTAAAATGTAATTATGGAGGGAGGAATGTATAATGAAACAATTACTATACATAGGGTCATTATCAGTATTATTACTTGCTGCATGCGGTGATGAAAGCATTGCTACAATAACCCCAGACGAATTTAAAAAGTTGGAACAAGGTATGAGTTTAGATGAAGTAGAAGAAATAGTAGGTGGCAAATCAAAAAATCCAGAAGCAAAAGAAAATGAAGACTTACGATTGTTTTTAGACTATGACGGAGAAAATGGGATAGATAAAGAATCTTCTGTATCACTTGTTTTTAAAGATGGAAAATTAGAGACACTTATTGAAACTGGCTTATTAGAACCCAAAAAAGAATTAACTAAAGAAGAAAAAGAGAAAATTGATGAAAACATTGCCCAAATAATTAGTAAAGTTTCAACAGAAGAAGTCGAAAAAATCATTACTGATAAACTAGGAAAAAATAATAACTCGCAGAAAAAAGTAATAGAAAAAGTAGAAGCAACCGATAGTGGTTTAAATCTAACTTTAAATGCTTCGGATAATTTCACATTAGATATGATGAAACGTGGTATGTGGATGGATTCTATAAAAATTTTAGAACCACTTTCAAAAGTTGATAATATTAAACAAATAAATGTCGATTGGCAGCTACCTCTTATTGACAATTACGGTAAAGAGAACGATTCCGCAGTAATGAAGTTTAGTATAGATAAAGCAACACTAGATAAAATAAATTGGGATAATTTTTTAACAGAAAGCTTCCCAGATGTAGTTACTAATTATAATGAACACCCAGCTTTAAATGAAAAATAGGTATAGGCCGCTCAACTGAGTGGCTTTTTTTATATGTATTATTGGTAATATTTCTATAAAATAAGATTACAAATATCTGTAAGGGGTGCATGACATGGATACAATAGCAGAAACAATTAAATTCACTGGCTTTGGTAAGAAGAAAGCAATGGCTAAACAAATTCAAATGAAAATAATGGTAATATCATTTTTCAAAACTATCTTGGAAATTATTTAACACCTTCTACGGTTCGAGAAAGTATAGAGAAGTATTGTAAAAAAGCTGGTGTAGATTATAAAGGTACTCATTGTTTCAGACACACACATACAGTGTTGCTTTTAAAATCGGGGGCTAGTATAAAATTTGTTTCTAACCGATTAGGGCATAAAACAATTAAAACAACTTCTGATACTTACTTAGATATTTCTGAGAAAATAGAAGAAGACGAACTAAAAAAGTTCGCCTCCTACACAAATGATAAAATCTGAATCGGCACGTTTTCGGCACGGCAGATTTTGATTGTTTTTCTAACGCCTCTAAAATCCTTATATATCAAGCATTTCAGGTGTATTACCCGATACTGCCCTCCATCTCGAATTTAATCAGACGGTTCATTTCTACTGCGTATTCCATTGGTAGTTCTTTTGTGAATGGCTCGATGAAGCCCATTACGATCATTTCTGTCGCTTCTTCTTCGGAAATTCCGCGAGACATTAAATAGAATAATTGTTCTTCAGATACTTTTGAAACTTTTGCTTCGTGCTCTAAAGATACATTATCATTAAAGATCTCGTTATAAGGAATTGTATCAGAAGTCGATTGATTATCCATAATCAGCGTATCACATTCGATGTTAGCACGTGCACCACTTGCTTTAGGACCGAAACGAACTTGTCCCATATACGTTACCTTACCACCTTGTTTAGCAATCGATTTAGAGACGATTGTGGAAGATGTGTTTGGTGCCATATGGATCATTTTAGCGCCAGCATGTTGGTGTTGTCCTTTACCTGCTAATGCAATCGATAATGTCATACCACGAGCACCTTCACCTTTTAGGATACATGCTGGGTATTTCATTGTTAATTTAGAACCGATGTTACCATCAATCCATTCCATTGTACCGTTTTCTTCTACAACTGTACGTTTCGTTACAAGATTGTAAACATTGTTCGCCCAGTTTTGAATTGTTGTATAACGGCAATAGGCATCTTTACGAACAACAATTTCTACAACTGCTGAGTGTAAAGAGTTTGTTGTGTAAACAGGAGCTGTACAACCTTCAACATAGTGTACGTGAGCGCCTTCATCTACAATAATAAGTGTACGTTCGAATTGACCCATATTTTCTGAGTTAATACGGAAGTAAGCTTGTAACGGTGTTTCTACTTTAACACCTGGTGGCACATAAATAAACGATCCACCTGACCATACTGCTGAGTTTAAAGCAGCAAATTTATTGTCTGTGTAAGGAATCACTTTGCCCCAATATTGTTTGAAAATATCTTCGTTTTCACGTAGAGCAGAGTCAGTATCTTTGAACACAATACCAAGATCTTCAAGGTCTTTTTTCATGTTGTGATAAACTACCTCAGACTCATATTGTGCAGATACACCTGCAAGATATTTTTGCTCTGCTTCTGGGATACCTAATTTATCAAAAGTTGCTTTGATTTCATCAGGTACTTCATCCCATGATTTTTGAGTAGCTTCTGATGGTTTTACATAGTACGTAATTTCATCAAAATCTAAATCTCCAAGATCGCCACCCCATTGTGGCATCGGTTTTGTATAAAAAGTTTCAAGAGCTTTTAAACGGTATTCTAGCATCCATTCTGGCTCTTGTTTCATATTTGAAATTTCACGGACGATTTCTTCAGTTAAACCGCGTTTTGAACGGAAAATTGATACGTCCTTGTCATGGAAACCGTATTTGTAATCGCCGATATCAGGCATTTTTTTAGCCATCGTTTCTCCTCCGTTCATTGAGATGTATTTTTATAGGTAATCATCCCTTGCTTTGAGTGAAGGCATAGTAGCTTTCACTCAAGAACAAGGAAGTAAGATTTATTTCACACCTTTTTCCATTGCTTTCCAAGCCAATGTTGCACACTTAATTCGTGCTGGGAATTGTGAAACACCTTGCAGTGCCTCAACATCCTCAAGGTCATATTTATCACTGTACTCCTCACCCATCATCATTTTAGAAAAAATATCAGAAAGCTCAATAGCTTCCTCTACTTTTTTTCCTTTGATGAGCTGTGTCATCATTGATGCAGAGGACATAGAAATAGAACAGCCTTCACCATCAAATTTTGCATCCTCTACAACACCGTCTGTCACTTTCAATGTTAAGTGAATACGGTCGCCACAAGTCGGATTATTCATATCGATCGTTACAGCATTCTCATCTAAAGATCCTTTATTACGAGGATTCTTATAGTGATCCATAATGACTGAACGATATAGTTGATCTAAATTATTAAAAGACATCGCCAAAATACTCCTTCGCAGAACGTAACCCTGCAACTAAACGGTCAATATCCTCCTCTGTATTGTACAGATAGAAGCTTGCTCGTGCTGTCGCTACTTGCTGAAGACATTTCATTAGTGGCTGTGCACAATGATGTCCTGCACGAACAGCAATACCATTCATGTCAAGCACCGTTGCCACATCATGTGGATGTACATCATCTAGATTAAATGTTACTAATCCACAACGCTTCATAGGGTCACGTGGGCCAAAAATTTTCAAACCGTCAATTGTTTCAAGTTGATCCATTGCGTAGCCTGCAAGCTTATGCTCATGCTCTAGAATGTTATCTAACCCGATATCAGTTAAGAAATCAATAGCGGCTCCTAAACCTATTGCACCTGCAATAATAGGCGTTCCACCTTCAAATTTCCACGGTAATTCCTTCCACGTTGACTCATAAAGCCCAACAAAATCAATCATTTCGCCACCAAACTCAATTGGCTCCATCTTTTCAAGGTGTTCCTTTTTACCATATAGTACACCTATTCCAGTTGGTCCGCACATTTTATGCCCTGAGAAACCTAAGAAATCTACATCCAAATCTTGCACATCAATTTTCATATGTGGCGCAGCTTGTGCACCATCGGCTACCATGACAGCACCATTAGCATGTGCAATTTGAGCAATTTCTTTAATTGGATTTATTGTTCCAAGTACGTTTGATGCCATAGACACCGAAACAATTTTTGTTTTAGGTGTGACTGTCGCACGTACTTTCTCTAGGCTAAGAGTGCCGTCTGCTTCAAGCTCAATGTATTTTAAAGTTGCATTTTTTTCTTTGGCTAATTGTTGCCAAGGAATAATATTGGAATGATGCTCCATATGAGTAATGACAATTTCATCACCCTCAACAACATTTGCACGACCATAACTTGTCGCAACTGTATTTAAAGCGGTTGTTGTACCACGCGTAAAAATAATTTCCTGTGTTGATTGCGCATTAATAAACTTACGAACCTTTTCACGAGCACCTTCATATTTATCTGTTGCACGGTTTCCTAGTGTATGCACGCCACGGTGAACATTGGAATTATCAAATTCATAATAAGCTTTAATCGCTTCAATCACTTGAACAGGCTTCTGAGACGTCGCTGCACTATCAAGATATACAAGTCTATGACCATTTACATCCTGATTTAAAATTGGGAAATAGCTTTTAATGTCTTTATTCATCATTAGCGAACTTTCCTTTCAATAACCTCCGTCAGTTGCTTTTGAACGCCTTCAATTGGTAATTGCGTAACAACTGGCGCAAGGAATCCATGGATAACAAGGCGCTCTGCTTCTGCTTTCGAGATACCACGGCTCATTAAATAATAAAGCTGTAATGGATCTACTCGACCAACAGATGCTGCGTGTCCTGCTGTTACATCATCTTCGTCAATTAATAAAATTGGGTTTGCATCCCCACGAGCTTTTTCTGACAGCATTAATACACGTGATTCTTGTTGTGCATCGGCTTTTGTCGCACCATGCTCGATATAGCCAATACCGTTAAAGATTGACTGAGCTGCATCTTTCATTACACCATGCTTTAAGATATGCCCGTTTGAGTTTTTACCCCAGTGACGAACCTCAGTAGTGAAGTTAAGTTTTTGTTCTCCACGACCAACTACGACTGTTTTTGTATCTGCATGAGAACCGTCACCAATCAAATGCGTAATGTTTTCAGAGATTGTATCAGAATCATTCATTAGACCAAGAGCCCAGTCAACTTTTGCGTCACGCGCTAAACGTGCACGACGATTAACATATGTCGTAAATCCTTTTGCAAGGACATCTACTGCACCATATGTCACCTGTGCATTATCTTGAACAACGACTTCCGCAATAATATTCGCTTGCCCTTTTGCCTCTTCAACTGTTGAAACATAAGTTTCCACATATGTTACTGCTGAATTCGCTTCTGCTACTACTAAAACATGGTTATATAATGAAGCTTCCGCATTGTCATTAAGGAAAACAACTTGAAGTGGTTGCTCAATGATCACGTTTTTTGGTACGTATACAAACACTCCACCATTAACAAGTGCTGTATGAAGTGCTGTTAACTTATGCTCATCTACTTTAACAGCTTCTGTCATAAAGTATTTTTGTACAAGTTCGCCATGCTCACGAACTGCTGTGAAAATATCAGTAAAAATAACACCTTTATCAGCAAGTTCTTGTGATGCCTTAATATATGCTGGTGTATTATTACGTTGAATATATAGGTTTTCTTGTGCTTCAAGGTCAATTAAACCTTTTGCTTCTTCAGGTAGAGCATCCAATGAAGGGAATGCCTCACTATGAACTGCAAACACTGGGAAGTTCATGAAATCCCATTTTGTAATATTCGTTCTATCTGGTTTTGGCAAATCTAAACCAGCTACTTTGTCTAGTGCTGCCGCGCGAAGTTCTGTAAACCAAGTAGGTTCACCATTTGCTTCTGAGAACGAGCGCACGTCCTGTACTGTTACAGGCAAGTTAAGTTCCACTGTCATGCTAGTTCGTCCTCCTTCTTATGCTTCTTGTTCTTCTGTTTCTTCTTCGATTCCTAATTCTTTTTTAATCCAGTCATAACCTTCTGCTTCTAAGCGTTGTGCAAGCTCTGCACCACCTGATTTTACAACACGTCCTTGCATCATTACGTGTACATGGTCTGGTGTAATGTAGTTTAATAGGCGTTGATAGTGTGTAATCATTAAGCAGCCAAAGCCTTCACCGCGCATTGCGTTGATGCCTTTTGAGACAACTTTCAATGCATCGATATCAAGACCAGAGTCAATTTCATCTAAGATTGCAAATGTTGGTTTGATCATCATTAATTGAAGAATCTCATTACGTTTTTTCTCGCCGCCAGAGAAACCTTCATTTAAATAACGTTGAGCCATATCTTCGTTCATTTCAAGAAATTCCATGTTTTTATCTAATTCGCGGATAAATTTCATTAATGAAATTTCATCGCCTTCTTCACGACGCGCGTTAATTGCTGAACGTAAGAAATCAGCATTTGTAACACCAGCAATTTCAGATGGATATTGCATTGCTAGGAATAAACCAGCTTGAGCACGCTCGTCTACTTCCATTTCAAGCACATCTTCGCCATCTAACTCAACAGTACCTGAAGTTACTTCATATTTTGGATGACCCATAATAGCAGAAGCTAGTGTTGATTTACCAGTTCCGTTTGGTCCCATAATTGCGTGAATTTCGTTTGTATTAATTGTAAGATTTACGCCTTTTAAAATCTCTTTTCCGTCGATAGCAACGTGAAGATCTTTAATAACTAAAGTTGACATGAAAATACCTCCATAGTGTTCAGTGAATGGGTCAACCATTCCTTAATTATCATCATTCTAATCTTAACTGAAAATCGTTCTCTATGCAAACCATTTCAATTACTTTCCCATTCCTTAAATAAAATCTTTAAAAATAAAGACTTTGTAAGCATTTTCAGATTATTACTACTTCACCTAAACAATGAGAATAGACTTTCTTCATTTTCAATAAAATCTACCTAATTGAGAATTGATTTCATCTAGCTACATAGTGAAAACCTCGAGAAAAGTGCTAATTGTAGCGGTTTTGTGACAAATTAGCATAAACAACATATCTATACTATAACCTATTTCATTAAAATGGAATCAATTTAAGTTCATATTGGAAGAAAGAAATTTTGCTATAAAAATTAATGGATTGTCTCCTCAAAAGAAAGTAATTTTAGGCAAATGAAAAGACAGAAACGTAGATTGTATCCAACATTTCTGCCATTTCTCCATTAATTTAGATGATATGCCCATAAATATCCTTTTGATTCCAGTAAAAAAGCATCTGACTCTAAGGTAGAAGTGATAACAATTGCATCATTTGTCTTCAGCTCATAGCCTTCATTCACGCGTTCTATTTGAATAGGTAAACCTAGCTCTATAAAAAGCTGACGTAGACGGTAAATCGTATTATAAAGATTAGCTAACGCTTTTTTCTCATCTATATTAGGCCAAATATCATCTAAAATACGATACTTCGATACTACGATTCCTTCATGGACTAATAAATAATAAAAAAGCTCCTCCGTAACCTTTGTTCGCCATTTAATAGCTTTGTCATGTATCCTTGTTCCAACCTCACCTTTTAAACTAACTTCCAATTTTGTAGTGTTTCGCTGTGTTTGACGCCCATAATATTTTGTAAGTCTTTCATTTACTTGTAGTACAATACCTGGTGTCATGGGCTTTAATACATAGTCTAGTGCTTGGACTCGAAATGCATCTACAGCATATTTTGCATAAGCTGTTGAAAAAATAATAGGGACATCAATGCCTTCTTCTACTAAAATAGCTGCAAGCTCTAATCCATTCATCTTTGGCATTTCAATATCTAAAATTAGCGCATCATATTCACCCTTAATGGACAAAATTTGAGTTATTGCTTCTAAAGGTGATGTAAAGGTGGCAATAACTTGAAAAAGCCCCTCTTTTTCAAGTAATAGTTTGTGCAAATCTAAAATTGGCTGTTCATCCTCTACCATAATAATTTTCCACATGTTGAAGCTCCTTTAAAGGTTGTATGAATACCATTGTTGTACCTTCATCTTTCTTAGAAGTAATAGAAAGAGTAGCACTCGGCATTTCTTTTACTCGACGTAGAACATTGGTTAATCCGATGCCATTTGAAAATATATTTTCTCCATTGTTTAAAGCTTTTACCTGTTCCTCAGTCATACCAACGCCATCATCCCTCACCTGAATGCTTAAATTATTTTGCTGCCTTTTAATTTCAATAAAGACTGTCCCATTTCCATCCTTTTCAAAAATCCCATGACGAATTGCATTTTCAACTAAAGGCTGTATCAGTAAACTTGGGATTTCTATCTTTTCAGCATCTAATGTATTTTCTATTGTCAAAATAACCGTTAACTTATCACCAAAGCGTGCTTGTTCAATCTCTACATAGGCACGTATAATTTCAAGCTCTTTCTCTAACGTTGCGCGTTGCCCATCCTTACCTGATTCTAATATATAACGTAAATAGGTAGAAAGCATCGTTAATAAATGCCCTGCTCGCTCTCCGTCTGTATAACAAAACGAAATAATACTGCTGAGTGCATTGTATAAAAAATGAGGATTGATTTGTGCCTGTAGAAAAGCCATTTCATGCTGTATCGCTTTGCCCATAGCCTCTTTCGTTAATGCTATAGCCGATAAACGTGAAAGTAACATTTCTTTTGTAGCTGGCTTACGGATATAATCATTGGCCCCTGATTCCAGGATAAGTGAAATATTCGTTGGATATTCATTGGCTACTAACATCATAATCGGTAAATCTATATAGCTATAATACTGACGTATATATTTGGTTAGGGCAATGCCTCCCATTCCAGGCATCACTTCATCTATCAATAAAAAATCAGGTCTTTTTTGCTGAATAACGTTGAGTGCCTCCTCAGGACAATGCACTACCTCTATAGCGTAGTGGCTTTGTAGTAACGATTGTAAAACCTCTGCATGAATGACATCATCCTCAACTATGAGCAATCTTGGCAAATTTTCATTGAACAGTGGCTGATCATTCATAGTGATAATCATCTCATTGTCTTTTAACACTTGCTCATAGCCCCCGAATGGCAAGGTGATGATAAATCGAATGCCATTTTGTAATAAATCTACCGAATATGTACCACCCATCTGCTCAATGATGGCTTTCCCTATCGACTGTCCAGTCTCATCTGCTGCTTTTTGCTGTATAGGCTGAGGGCCAGCTCCTTCTACCAAGATTCTTACGTCTGTATCAAGATGTAAAACAGTTAGAATCATATCCCCATTCCCAGCATGAGCAATAGCTGTTTCAAGTACCCTGTATAAGATTTGACCTAGACGTTGCTCATCAGCTTGAACTAATAATTTTGGATTGGTGTGCTTGTATAAACGAATATGCGTTTTTTTTATTTTCTTTTCGTGCATAATTAATACATGCTGAATAATCATTTGAATATTAACTGGGTGTACATCTATTTTAAAATCCTGAAACCTTATTCTAGTGAAATCTTTTAAGTCATTTACTAGATATAATAAACGTTCTAATTGTTGTTCTAGTAGTTGTTGCTTATCCGTCATAGATTGAGTTGATAAGGATTTTGTAATATTTAATGCATGATAAAGAGGTTGTTCTAATTCATTTGTTGTCACTTCTAAAAAGGAATCCTTACCGATTGTCGCCTTTTCCAGACGTTGGCTATATAATTCAGCGTCTCTTGTTCGATTAATTAGTCGCATTGCCAAATAAATATTCATACATACTACAAAGAATAGCAGACCAATACGATTAAAAACATTTCGCCCAGAGAAAAAAAGCTGATCAAATGTTCCACTTATGCTAAAAATTAATAGAGATATAATTGTTGCACTTAATATTATCAGTTCATTTTTCGGAACATGAGCACTTTTCTTCATGATCAAATACAATAATCGTCCTATTATAAAAAATGCTAGGAAATTTATATAGGTAAAAAATATATATTGTAGCTCCGATAAGGATCTTGCTGGTAAAAGCAGTGTTCCAACGCCATATAATAATAGTGGTGACACAAATAATAAAGCTGTCCTACGCTTCATCATAGCTGTTACCGTATAGGCAAAGAACAGGAATAGCATCACTGCATTTATATAGGTTGTAAAATCTTGCAAACGAAAATAAAATTCAAATTCTATAGTAGGAAACTCTCTATAAAGAGTTCGTTCGCCTCTTGTACATACCAAAATTGCCAACGTAAAAAAATACATTGCACTATAAAAAAACGCTTTGTCTCTTATTCTTAATAAATACAAACTAAAATGAAAGATTGAAAATATTAATAACATGATAATCGTTGTTTTTTCTAAGTACACATCTTGAATGACATCTTTTGCAAGAGCATCCGCATCTCCTATATCTATAGGAAATATAATGCCATGCCTTGCATTATGAAAATCTGCAACTTGTATTGTTAGGATCACCGAATCTGAAGAAGGTGAAAAATACACTTCATAAACAGGATTACTTGGTTTCGATGCTTCACGAGCAGTAGCAAGTTTACCATAGGAGGCAGCGATCTCATTATTTATAAAAAGTCGATGAGATGACCAAATATTTCGTACCCGAATACCTATTTTTTTGAAATGAGGTGGTAGCTTAATTTTAAGTTGATAAGTACCATACTCTGCATCGGCCTGCCATGGTCCAGGAACCTTTTCAATTGGAGCATGATCAGGAAAATTAGCAGGTTCAAGAAATTTATGGCCTATAAAACGCCATTCTCCAGACAATGCTACAATCTCTTCCTCTTTTGTTATTTCTGATAAATCTAATTGACCATCCACCGCCTGTAACTTAGTATTGCTTGTATCTTGATCGTTAAAAATTAAATAAGTTAGCATCGTGATGGCTAATAAAATAAATAACCAACTTAAACTTTTTTTTATCATGAATCCACCTCCTCCTCATCTTACAATAGCGAACTCTCAAATATCTAACAGCTTATAATTTTTATTTTGACATAAACAGTCATTTTTCATCTTAAATAATATATAATTAAGGTATAATCAATCTTATTTTTAGATTAATAGAGGTGAAATGTTAGTGGAGTTACGTCAATTACGCTATTTTGTAGAGGTTGCTGAACGTGAGCATATATCAGAGGCTGCTGAGCATCTTCATGTAGCCCAATCTGCCATTAGTCGGCAAATCGCAAATCTTGAGGATGAGTTAGGCACTCCGTTATTTGAACGAGTGGGACGAAATGTCAAATTAACACCAATAGGGAAGACATTTCTTGAGCATACCATTACGGCATTAAAGGCCATCGATTTTGCAGCAAAGCAAGTAGAAGAATATCTTGATCCTGCAAAGGGCTCAATTAAAATCGGCTTTCCAACAAGTTTAGCTAGCTATGTTCTGCCAACCGTTATTTCAGCCTTTAAACGCGAATATCCTGATTTACAATTTCAACTCCGTCAAGGGTCTTATCGATTTTTGATTGATGCAGTTAAAAATCGGGAGTTGAACCTCGCCTTTTTGGGACCCCTGCCCCCGAAGGACGAATCCATTCAATCAACCATTCTGTTTACTGAAAATATTGCCGCACTCCTACCAGCCAATCATCCATTAGCTAAAAGAGAAAGCATACAGCTTGCAGAGTTGAAAAATGATTTATTCGTATTATTTCCAGATGGTTACATTTTGCATAAGGTAGCGATGGATGCTTGTCGAGCTGCAGGCTTTTTACCAAATGTCATTTCAGAGGGAGAAGATTTGGATGCACTAAAGGGCTTAGTCGCCGCTGGCATAGGTGTTAGTCTATTACCAGAAAGTTCTCTTTATGATTCAGCAGCTCGCTTTACCATTAAGGTTCCTATTGAATCTCCTACAATCCCTAGAACTGTTGGTATTATTTCACCCGTAAATCGAGAAATTGCACCATCAGAAATCATTTTCTTAGACTTTGTGAAAAACTTCTTTTCTCGTCTTTCTCAATTCCAATAAAAAATCGCCTTTTGGGCGATTTTTTTGACTTCACATTATTTAGTTGAATGCTCACTAATCCATTGTAATGTTTTTGCGCCTAAGCCTCCTGCACGCCATAACACCACGTCATGATAGTTTCTCCTCTGTACATAGTTCACCCATTTTTCAAGCGTTACTTGATCAGCATACCAAACTTCATGGCTAATTCGGCTGTCATCTATATACGTAAAATAAACGGCTCCACTTTTCTTATCACGTTTCTTTTCTGCTTGCGTTTCAGCTAATATTTGCTCAGCCTCCAGCTCCGTTAAAGCAACTGTTTTACCTTCTGCTCCCCAATCGAAACCGCCCGTAGCAAATGCAATGGCTAAATCTTGATTTGACTTTTTGATCTTTTTCACTAAATCATTAAGAAAAGTAAAAGTGGCTTTCGCACCTGGCCCACTATGATAGCCATGAACATTATAGGCCATTACAGTATAGCTAGGTCCATTTGGAAATTTTACATCAAATGGAAAACTCGGCTCTAGCACAACATGCAATGTCATATCCTTTTTAGAAAGCGCTTGGTACAGCTCTTTTAAAAAGAGGATATATTTTTTTAGGTCTTCTTGCGCTACCTTTTCATAATCAATCTCAATACCAGCCAATTGGTACTGTTCTGCTACCTCTAAAATATGGCTGATATGCTTTTTTCTAGCAGCAGAATCATATACCAATCTGTGCAAAAGCTGACTATCCTTTTGAACAGATGGAGCGTTATCTGCTACATAATCATTAATAAGCGTTAGGATCACATGATGTGAATTGGTAAATTGCTGCTGTGTTTGTTGCAGCATATCAATTGCATTTTCTGTTAAAAGCAATTCGTCTTTACTATTAAAATAAGCACCGAAAACCCTTAGATCTTGTAACCCTTGCTGAGAATTTTTCACATCCTCCATAGCCAATTTATTTTGCCATTCGGGTAACCAGATAGACAAACGAAGCTTCTCCTTAATTTTTGTATCAACTTTTGCTACCGCTGCTGGCTCCTTACTAGGACTACAAGCCGTAATAAATAGGAGCGCTATACAGATAAACAATACAAAATTCTTCACTTGAATTAAATTTCACCTCAGTTTAGAAGGTTTCAATAAAGAAATCCACCACATCATTTAACATAACCATGGCTTTATTCCTCACCTTCTCAAAATTCGTATATTGGTTTGTATAAATGATTTGCTTTTTACTATCTGTAATCAAAATATCCTCTATGAATGTGTCGTAAATATCATCGGCATACTGTTCATGTGAAGTATCCTTTTTACTGTACAGCGCACCAAATCCAATCTGTGCCCCTTGTAATGCTGGATTTATTTGAACGGTTTTGGATAATACATCATCTACATTTATTTCTATTTTATCCTGATGGACGGTAATGTTAAATACTCTCTTTTTCTTTAAGTTTCTTGGGTATTCTTTATCATTAATACGAGAACCTTTTTGAGTATCATGATAGGTGTAAACGGTCGCCTTGTTAAAGGCATATTCCTCTTCATTCCATTTTATTTCATTTAACTGAAATCGTTCTTTCTCAACAATCCCTGCCTCTGGTAATTTTTCACTTACCACAATCTCATTATCTACTAATGCAATTCTCAAATAGCTGTTTGTTGTTGCATCATAATTGGTATAGAAAGCTTGCTGACCTACAACATTTCCTTTGAATGTAAAATTTGCTTGAAAGCTTTCGGTTAATGCATCCTTTAAGAGAATTCTACCTTCACTAGATGGGGGTGAGGTTAACGTAATTTCATTATTTTCAAATTCTGCCGCCCCATTTACCACATGCCAATTTTGTGCTATTTGAGGATCTCCTATCTTAAATTCAATGTTTTGTTTACTAGTTTGAAAAATTTTCATCATGACATGATTGGTTGACCAATACGGCGAAACTTGTAAACGATTTAAGTTATAAAGATCTGCCTCTCGATCATTATAGGCACCCAATTCTAAATTAAAATGCAGACGAAACTTGTCTTTAATTTCCTTGTCATTGATTTTCTGTACTAACGGGTCCATATTGTTATAAAGAGAGTTAGCATGCATAATCGCATAGGCTTTTGGCACTTCACCAAACTCCTGTTGATAGATATCCTCCATCAGCGTATAATCCTTCTTAATGCGTTCTTCCATCTCTTGCCGTGTTTCACTTGGAATCATATATGGATTGCGAATAAAGTCCATTAAATAGTGGTTGTAGTATTCTATCGTTGTTTTATTGGGTACATCATTTTCATCGATAAAACCAAGTGATTGTCCTTTATCATTAAAAACATTAATATAGGTTAGCCTATAGCCATTAGATCCTAATTCCCAATACCCACTTCTTTTCATCAGCTTTAAATCTTTAGGCTTTAAGAATTTACTATCCCTCGTAGCCATTTTATTAGCATACGTAAACATCGTCGCCTTATAATTTAATTTTTCCATAATATTTTGAGCAAAAATACTAGAATCTGTGCGACCATCCTCAAAGGATAAATACAATGCTTTTTTAGGCAATGGTTTGTCTTTTTGATAAAAATCTAAAATATCCTTTTGTGTAATCGTTTGATAACCTTGTTTTTTCAGCAATGTTAATTGTTCTTCCAAATTCTTTTTAGACACATATTTAGGAGAATCATTTCTACTGAGCCCAAAATAAGAAAGGGCAATAAATCCCTCTTTATTGTTTAATGGTACCGCTTCAGCCGTTCGCCTCTCTGTCAAAAATATAGCTTTTATTAAAATCACAGCTAGTAAGAACACAATGATTAATTGTACGATCGAACGAATGATTTTCCGACGATTTTTTTTAGCTGGCTGGAGTTCTATACTTTTTCCTTTCATTCCTTCTCACCCATTTTTCTATTTTTCAACATCGAAAACCGGGATTTTCGTACTTTCTGCTTTTCCATTTTCTTTTCTTTCGCTAGAACGTCTTGAGGGGTTTCTCTTGTTCCCCATGTAGATTTCCAAAAAGTTACCCAGGCTGCTGGCATCTGCCATAGCAAAATAAATTCATAATAGAGAACAAAAATAAAACCAAACCCCCATAGTGTGCTCTTTCTAAAGAATAAATGTGCCAAACTCATTAACATTGCCATTAATAGTAAGCCTAGTAAAAATGTTGTTGGAAAAATGCCATATACTAGTGGTACATAAATTAAGTTATACACAACAATAATCGGCGCAGCGATTGGTACAATTAAACCAATGATAAAGAAAAGAAACATAAAAGGTTCTTTTTTCCACATAAATATAAATGCGCGTAATGATTCTCGTAACCAAGAACGTTTCCATCTCATTTGTTGTGCTAAAAAAACTTTCGTATCAGAGGGCACAATCGTAGAACAAATGGCATTATCCTGATAGCCTGTTCGATGTGTTTTCAAAATATAGTTGGTCATGCTGCGGTCATCCCCAAATGTGGCTGGCTGACCGAGAAACTTTTGATTGAGCCAGGCTGTCTCATTTTTTAGAATAAGCTCTTTCCGATAACAGGCTAATGGCCCCGATAAACAAGTAACCGTATCAAACCATGATTCGGCTGCTTTCATAATACGAAAGGCAATATAATAACGGACTGTTTGTAATTTTGTAAGAGAATTGGTAAATTTATTTTCAACCTCCGTTCGACCAGCCACACCGCCCATTTTGGGATCTTGAAAAGGCTGAACTAAATTGCGAATGGCATGTGGCTCTAAAAAACTATCTGAATCCACAAACACAACCAATTCATGCTTGGCTTGATGAACCCCAGCAACTAAGGCTTCTCGCTTTCCTCCGTTCTGTGGTAGCTTATAAAACTTTAAGCGATCATTTGTCCTAAAACGTTCACCCTCACCATGTATAAGATTAATCATATCCTTTGCCTTTTCTTCTGTACGATCTGTTGAACAATCATCCACGACGATTACTTCTAACTTATCCACTGGATAATATTGATTAATACAACTAGATACCGTGCGATGAATCCATTCCTCTTCGTTAAACACAGGAATTATAATAGATACACCTGGTTCAAACTTAGGGTTGATTGGTATATTTTTATAGAGCATACCGAATACATATCTGCTTAACAGAAACGTTGCGGCAATAATACTATAAAGATATAAAAATTTATTAAACCTGAAATAAATCAAACTTTCTGCTCTCATTAATATGACACATAGTGACACAATTAAGAAAAATAAGCTGGCTACAAAAATAGAAACGCCCCACCGATTTTTTATCATATACTCATTTAAAGGATGCAAAAATTCACATGCAACATAATAACGGGTTTGTTCATCTACTTCTTTAGTAAAGCAACGTACAACCTTAGCCTTTAACTTGACTTTGGACTCATAGCCCTCTGGCATTGCCCCACCTGGTATTGTGAATCCCATAGTTAGTATTTCATCGATCAATAAATGCTGGGGCTGATGGGAGTAAACAAGGATACCCGTTACCGAAATATCCTCCGCATAATATTTATTAGAACTCACTGGACGTCTAGGTCTTTTAAGCTGAACCTCAAAATTTGTTTCATAGCGTAAACTCATTCGTTGGAGACGATAAACTTCGTTCACATCTGTAGGATCAATCTCCTCTTTCTGGTAGGATGCACCACGTCGATCCACTAGGTTTCGTACATTTTCAGGATCGGGAATATTTGATAGAATTCGGCGGTCAGAGCGTGGTGTCATTAAAATCTCTTTTTTCATCACTCATTCACATCCCTATTTATATCTTCCTCAATCCAAGTCGACATTTTACTAAAGCTATAGCCATCTTGTTGTAGTTTTTCAATAATTAGAGGTAATGCTTCTACCGTATTCGTCCCATCTAAAATATGCATGACAATGACTTTCCCTGGTGCAGCCCTTTCGATTACTCGTTCATAAATGTCCTGCGCCTTGTAATCTAAATTCCAATCAAAAGAAGCAATATCGTACATAGCAATGGTTTCAATTCCAGCGGCAGTAATAATTTTGGCCGTTCGCTCATCCATTATGCCTTGTGCTGGTCTGAAATATAACAGTGGTGGCTCTTGTAATGCATAGGTCAGAGCCCTGTGAGCCTTCACTAAATCATCCTGCAATTCTTCAGGTGTCATCTTCGTCACATCTAAATGGTAATAGGAGTGACTTGCTACCTCGTGACCTTCCTCTACAATCATTTTTGCTAATTGTGGATTCTTCTCGACTCCGCTACCAATTAAGAAAAATGTACTTTTGATATTATATTTCCGTAAAACGTCCAGTACTTCCTTTACGCGCTTTTCATGTGCCCAATCATCAAAAGTAATAGCTATTTCCTTTTTGGACGTCTCTTTTCGATAATATATATTGGGCTTGGCATGCTCATAATTTAAATTGGGGCTAACAGCGTCATACCCTTTTATTTCTTCTACTGACTTTGTTAAATAACGTTCATCTAACACATCGCTTAACGTAGTAATCATGTACTCATGTTCTTTAGCTAATTGCGCTAGTAAGGGGATGGTATCAATAATGGCAGGATTAATGTATGTGTTGAGATGAATGATAGAGCCCCTATCAATATATTGGCTGATATAGTCAATTAGTTCTTGAGCACTTTGCATTTTTCTATCAAGTGGATTAATAGATAATCCAATAACTGCCTTCATGTTTAGTGTGGCTGCTACTAAACGCATGTTTTCGGTAACATCACCTGAGCGACTTCGAACATATTTCGGAGTATAGCCTAAATGCTCTTCAAAAATTTGATTGGTTAAAAAAATTTCTTCATACGTCTGGTCATAATCTAAAGTTGCTACATTTGGAAACGTCAATGTACCGTTTTGTACCTCATGACCTCTCTTTAAGATATCTCTCACAAGCTCTGGCTCCTGAGCAACACGCATCCCCTCCAAGAAAAAAGTCGCTTTCATATCCAATTCATCTAACTTTGTTAGTAATTGCTCCATTGTTTCGTTATCTGCGAAGCCATTAAATGTTAAGGCAACTTTCGGCACGACAATGTTGGCATGACTAATTAAATCACTCATTGTACCATCAGATTTTTTGATTTTAATAGAAGAATCAACTGGATGAATCGTTTCTTTGGTAGCGGGGTGACATCCCGTTAGAAGTAATAACATAAGCAGACTACAGATTTTAAGTAGTTTCATTTCCAATGAATTCCCCTTATAACTTGTGATAATTTTTATTTTCAAACACAAAATTGGTATTACGTGTATCAAAAATTAAGGAAGCCTGTTGATCAATTAAAGAATAATCAATTTCTGAATGATTCGTTAAAATTAACACTGCATCTGCATGTTGGACTATTTCTCCTGTTAATGGAACTGTATTTAAAAGGGATTGTTGTACAGAGAATGTTTGAATAAACGGATCGATAATCTTTAGTTCACACTGACTATCTAATAACTGCTGGATAACACGAAGTGCTGGAGATTCACGTGGATCATTTATATTAGGCTTATACGTAACACCAATGACAACAATCGTTGCCTTACTTAGTTCTTTATTTTGTCTACGTAAGTAATTTTCTAATCGATTCACAACAAAGCTAGGCATTGAATCATTGACTTTGTCTGCTGCCTCAATTAATGTTGCAGAGATGCCATGCTGTTGCCCAGCCCATAATAAGTATTTAGGATCTACTGGAATACAATGTCCCCCTACTCCAGGTCCAGGTGTAAATGGCATAAATCCGTAAGGCTTTGTAGAAGCTGCTTGAATAACCTCCCAAACATCGATATCCATTTTATAACAAATCTGACTTAACTCATTGACAAGGGCAATATTAATTTGTCGAAACGTATTTTCCAGCAATTTCTCCATTTCAGCTACTCTCGGACTCGACACAGTATATATACTGGTATGAATGACTGTTTCATAAAAGACCTTTGATACTTCTAGACATGCTGCTGTTATTCCCCCAACCACTTTCGGTGTATTCGAAACGGAAAACTTGCTATTTCCTGGATCTATACGTTCTGGTGAATACGCTAAAAACAAATCATGACCGATGACAAAGCCATTTTTTTGTAAAATGGGCTGAACAAATTCTTCTGTTGTCCCAGGGTAAGTTGTGCTTTCTAAAATAATGAGCGTATTGGTCTTAATATTTCTTCCGATGTCATGCGTTGCCTCTTTTATAAATGACATATTAGGCGTTCCATCTACTGCTGTAGGTGTAGGCACACAAATCACTACTACGTCAACTTGCGAAAGTTTGGAAAAATCATTAGTTGCTTCAAATCGACTACTTTTTATGATTCGCTGTAAATTTTCTTTAGGTAAATCAGCTATATAACTATCCCCCTCCTGTATCTGTCTGATTTTATCTTGATTCTTATCAAACCCTATAACATGAAAACCACTTTGTACAATCTCAACAGCAAATGGCAGCCCCACATAACCAAGTCCAATAACTCCTATAGTCGCAGTTTTTGTTTTGATTTTATTCGATAAAGCTGAGCTTCGTGATTGCGTTTTTATTTTCATAAAAAATGACTCCTCTATCTAAAACAATTTTCAACTTCCAACGGATTTAAAAGGTTTTGAGCAATGATTTATTGATGGTAAGCGTTCTACAAAGTAATTGAGTATTTCTCATTATCATTTTGATCAAACTCCTTTCATTGCTACCGACTTCCTCATGATTTTTCTGTGAAAAACGATTAATCAAAAACCTTCAACAATTTGCTAACGTTTATATAGTACTAATTGAAACTAAACAATTTCTAAACATTTCGAAAATACATTATAAAACACCTATTTTTCTCAAAATTCGACAATATTAGTGCAATAATTCACATTATATTTATCAATAAATTCATACCTACTAGTTCATGCTAAATAATAAATATATGCAAAAAATCCCTTAAGTATCACCAATACTTAAGGGATTGCATAAAAAGGTATGTGAGTAATATGACTCACATACCTTCGTATGGAATTTTTCTATAATGCGAAAAGGCTTTCCTTTGCAGGCTACTTACTTGCTGCTAACGCTCTGTGCTAAGTCTTTCTATCCTACAGGAGTCAAATAGCCTCCATGCCCATCCACAAAAGTGTTTTCTTTTTGGCAAAGATTGCACAAATAAAATAAGAGCCTATCCTTTCTCTATAAATAGAAATAATGCGTTACTTTCAATTTCTTTGATAGTTTGACGCATGGACTGAATACCAAAATCATACTGAATAAACGTCCTTTAAAGAGAACAACAGAATCCATACTAGGAAGACCGTTAGCAGAGTAAAGGTTTTCTATTAAAGGATAGATAAATGAAAAATCAATAGCAGTCTCTAGTTTTCGCCCTAAATGATCTGTAGGAACTAAATGATCCATCGTTAACTTTTCTAATTGCTCACGGTCATTGGTTTGATTCTTCGTCATCATGGTTGATCACCTCGAAATTTTACTTTTTATCAACATATGAATAAGGAGTTCTGTATGTAGAAATTGATTGGAACGAAGGGTGG